>JARRJC010000013.1 GCA_037379885.1 Limibacillus sp. | reverse complement strand
AGGTCTATCGACGAGCAGCAGAAGAAACCGTCCACGCGCTAGACAAGTTGGCGGAATGCGAGCGCCAGGCTCAGCTCCGGCAATTCATAGCCAGAGTAACCCTGATCGGGAGCCAGCTCGAGATACGCCTGCACTGCGAGGCGTTATCCGGCTACCTGAGAGGGATCTTTCCCGGAGCGCTTCTGAAAGATTGGATCGAAGATCCCATCACCCTGGAAGAGCCTATCGAGATCAAGGAGCGGGGAAACGAGATTCTTATCCTTAGACCGAAGCAGCCGATCAGATCAGCGTCTCCGGATGCTGGTCTGATCACAGCGATCGCCCGCGCACAGCACTGGCGGGAGCTCCTGACCGCGGGGGAGGTAACCAGTCTCGAGGATATTGCAGAGACAGAAGGTCTCTCCCGACGCTATGTCGGATATATCATCCATCTGGCATCTCTGGCGCCTGACATTGTCGAGGAGATCCTCTCCGGGAGAAGGCGGCGTCGAGGAGATCCTCTCCGGGAGAAGGCGGCCCGACTTGTTGAAGAAAGATCTCCTCAAACGTCTGCCCATCGACTGGCAAGAGCAACGCAAGCTCTTAGGCTACGAGCCGCATTAGGCCCAAAGCGCCCACCACGCGCACCCTCCTGAAAAGCAAACTGGCACTCGATTTGTCCGCGCAGAGATATGCGGCGAATCACGCCCGGATTCGGCCTCGAAACGCCTATCCATAGTATGGCGAATATCTGCCACTTGCGGGTTAAGCGCCTGAAATGCCGGCGACTTCTAGGACGGCAAACCGGCAGGAGAGTTTCGGTGGAAAGAATGGCGGAGGGGAAGGGATTCGAACCCTCGAAGCAGTTTCCCGCTTACTGGTTTAGCAAACCAGCGCCTTCAGCCACTCGGCCACCCCTCCGCACGCTTGGGGCTTTAGTTATCACGCTGTTTGCGGCTTTGGGTTCTAGTGGTCGCTCGGTACCTTGTCAACGAGCCATTCGGGGTTGGCCCGGAATGGCCTGCCGGGAGGTTCGCCGGGTAGTTCCTGGGGCCGGTCAGTTACGGAAGGGCACCTTCATTCCACGCTGTACGGCGGGGCGTTCGGAAAGCATGTCGAACCAGCGCTTCACGTTCGGGAAATCCGCCAGTTCGACCTCGTGCCAAGTGTGGCGGGCGGCCCAGGGATAGGTCGCGACATCGGCGATCGAGTAGTCGCCGGCCATGTGCTCGCGCTCCGAAAGAAGCCTGTCGAGCACGCCATAGAGGCGCTTGGCCTCGTTGCGGTAGCGGTCCTTGGCGTAGGGGACGTCTTCCTTGGGCTTGCGCAAGAAGTGGTGCGCCTGACCCAGCATGGGGCCGAAGCCGCCCATCTGCCACATCAGCCATTGCAGGCACTCATACTTCGCCCGTGGCTCCTGCGGCATCAGTTGGCCGGTCTTCTCCGCCAGATAGATCAGGATCGCGCCGGACTCGAACAGCGAGAGCGGCTTTCCGCCGGGCCCTTCCGGGTCCACGATGGCCGGGATCTTGTTGTTCGGGCTGATCTTCAAGAACTCGGGCTCGAACTGCTCGTCCTTGGAGATGTCGACGGAGTGGGCGTCATAGGCGAGCCCGACCTCCTCAAGCATGATCGAGATCTTCCGGCCGTTGGGCGTGCCCCAGGTATAGAGCTGGATGGTCATCCGCTTTCCTTCTTTAAGTTCGCTTGAATCCCTGTCCGGCGTCAGGATTGCTCGGTCGGAACTGCTCAGACGTGACAGCCTACCAGGCCGCGCTTGGCGAAATATTGCTGATGATACTCCTCGGCCGGATAGAAGGTCACGGCGGGGACCACCTGTGTCGCGATCGGCTGGGTGTAGGCGCGCTCTTCGGGCAGGCGCTCGATGGTCTCGCGCACCGCCTTCTCCTGCTCGGGCGAGTGGTAGAAGACCGCGCTGCGGTACTGCGTGCCGATGTCCGGTCCCTGGCGGTTCATCTGCGTCGGGTCGTGGATCGTGAAGAAGCGGTCCAGCAACTCCTGAAAGCTGACCACCTCGGGATCGAAGACGATCTCCAAAGCCTCGGCATGGCCGGTGCGTCCGCCGCAGACCATCTCGTAGAAGGGGTTCTCGACCGTGCCGCCGGTATAGCCGACGCGGGTCTGCTTGACGCCAGGCAGGGTGCGGAAGGCCTCTTCCACTCCCCAAAAACATCCGGCGGCGAAGGTTGCGGTTTCCATGATCGGTGTCCTTCCTTGCTCAAAGGGACAGCTTTATCTCTCTTGCTTCTAATCTAGGGGCCTGAAGGGCGGAGTTCCATCTCCGATACGCGCTTTACCCTTGCGAAGCAGCGCAAGGGAGGTCACATCTATGTCATCGAAAGGCTGGGGTGCCGCCCCGCATTCTCATGAGAGCGACGGCGCGGCTGAGATAAGACCCATGAACCTGATCTGGCTAGAACCAGCGTAGGGAGCCGTGATGCGCAGCGGACAGAAAAGAGTGGAAGCAAAGCCCGACATCGCGATTGCGGGCGCGGGCGTTTGCGGTCTCGCCATCGCCTGGCGGCTCGCCAGTGCCGGCTGCCGGGTCAGGCTCTTCGACCGTGGAGAGGCCGGGCGCGGTGCTACCTGGGCGGCGGCGGGGATGCTGGCCGCCGGGGTGGAGGCCGAACCGGGAGAAGAGGCGCTCTGGGCGCTGAACCGCGCCAGCCAGGAACGCTGGCCCGCCTTCCGCGATGCGCTGGAAGCCGCAAGCGGGATGAGCCTTGGCTACCGCGCCGAGGGCACGCTGGTGGTGGCCCCGACACGCGACGATCTGGAGCAGCTTCGCTTTTCCTATGACTTTCAGAAACGGCTGGGCGTGGATCTCCAGTGGTTGAACGCCGCCGAGGCCCGCAGGCGCGAGGCGCAGCTGCGTCCGGGCGTTGCGGGAGGCGTCTATTCGCCCAACGACCACCAGGTGGACAATCGCCTGCTGGCCCAAGCCCTGAAGGTCGCGGTCACGAAGGCTGGTGTCGAGTTGCGCGAGAACTGCGCGGTCGAAGCGGTCGATTGCGAAGGCGGCCGGGCGAGGGGGCTTATCGTGGACGGAGAGCGCATCGCCGCCGACGCCGTCGTGCTGGCGACCGGAGCCTGGGCGCGAGAGATGCCCGGGCTGCCCGAGGCGGCGCGCGCGCCGGTCCGGCCCTTGAAGGGCCAGATGCTGGCACTGCGGATGGAAACCCGCTTTCCGCTGATCGAACACGTGCTCTGGGCGCCGAAGCTCTACCTCGTTCCGCGCGCCGACGGGCGTCTCTTGATCGGGGCGACCGTCGAGGAAAAGGGTTTCGACGACAAGCTGACCGCGGGCGGCCTGCTGTCGCTGCTCGAAGGCGCCTGGCGCGCCCTACCCGCGATAGAGGAACTGCCGGTCGAGGAGACCTGGGTCGGCCACCGCCCGACCAGCCGCGACGACGCCCCCATTTTGGGTCCGGTGCCGGATGTCGCCGGGCTTCATATCGCGACCGGGCATCACCGCAATGGAATCCTGCTGGCGCCGCTGACCGCCGAGGCCGTGAGCCAGGGGATCCTGGAAGGCCGCCTGCCGGACGTGGCGGAAGGCTTCACGCTGGCCCGTTTCCCCTCGGCGGGCAGGAGAACGGCATGAGCGGAGAGGCGCGCGTCATCAAGGTGAATGGAGAGCAGCGCCGCAGCCACGCGGCGAGCCTCACCGACCTGCTGCGGGAGGAGGGGCTCGATCCCGCCCGGCGCGGTATCGCCATCGCGCTGGACGGCTCGGTGGTGGCCCGCGCGGCCTGGGCCGATACCCCGCTGGCCGAGGGCAGCGTGGTGGAAATCGTCAAGCCGGCGGCGGGCGGCTGATGAGCAAAGCTGAAAGGACAGGCGGCCAAGTGACCGATCTTCAAAAGCAGGAAACCCTGACCATCGCGGGCCAGCCGCTGGCCTCGCGCCTTTTTATCGGGACGGCGGGATACCCCAATCAACAGCTTCTTCTTGATTCCCTGGAGGCGAGCGGGGCGGAACTGGTCACGGTCTCGATCCGGCGGGTCGGGCTCGAAGGGTACGCGGAGAGCTTGCTGGACCTGCTGGGGGACCGCTACAGGCTGCTGCCCAACACCGCGGGCTGCACCACGCGCAAGGACGCTGTCCTGACCGCCGAACTGGGACGCGAGGCGCTGGAGACCAACTGGGTGAAGCTGGAGCTGATCGGCGACCGGGAAACGCTCTATCCGGACGTGGAGCAGCTGGTGGAGGCCGCCGCCGAACTGGTCGACAAAGGCTTTGTCGTGCTGCCCTACTGCAACGACGATCCGGTTACCTGCCGCAAGCTGGAGGATGTCGGCTGCGCCGCCGTCATGCCGCTCGGCTCGCCCATCGGCTCCGGCCAGGGTATCGCCAACCCGGCCATGATCGAGCTGATCTGTTCGCGCGCAGGCGTTCCGGTGGTGCTGGATGCGGGGCTCGGCACAGCCTCCGAGGCGGCGCTGGCCATCGAACTCGGCTGCGATGCCGTTCTGGTCAACTCAGCCGTCGCCAAGTCCGAGGCGCCCGTCCGCATGGCGACGGCCTTCAGGCTGGGCGTCGAGGCCGGATGGGCCGCTCGCGCTTCGGGCCGCATACCGCGCCGCAAGTACGCCGAGCCTTCGAGCCCCCAGCTGGGCCTGATCGGCGGGTGAGGTGAGGGCGCTTCCCGAGCCGCCGCTGATGGTCATCAGCGACCGCAAACAGGCGCGCGGCTCCCTGCCGGAAATCGTCACTGCGCTGCTGGAGGTTGGTTGCCGCTGGTTCTCTCTCCGCGAGAAGGACCTGCCGGAAAGTGAACTGCGCCAGCTGGCGCAGGAAATCCAGCCGCTCTTCGAGGGGCAGCCAGCCTCTCTGTCCATCCACGCGGCGGATGCGGTCCTGGTCTCTCAGTTGGGTCTGACCTCGCTGCACCTTCCGGCGGGAGGCGATATCGCTTCTGCGCGGCGCCGACTAGGCGAAAACGCGCGGATCGGTATCTCCTGCCACGATGGAACGGCGCTGCGCCGGGCGGCGGAGGAGGGGGCGGACTACGCCACACTCAGCCCCTTGTTCCAGACGGCAAGCAAGCCCGATTACCCGCCGCTCGATCGCGAAGGGGCGGCGGCTTGGCTGGCTGACGCGCCTCTGCCCGTCCTCGCGCTGGGCGGCATCGAGGGGGCCGAAGAAGCAAAGGCCTGCCGCCGGATGGGGGCGGCAGGCCTTGCCGTCATGGGAAGTATCATGCGCGCCGAGGACCCCGCCGGGGCCTTTGCCGCGCTGAACGCAGCCTGGCGCGCCGGGGACTAGATCCCCATCTTGCTCCACCAGCCGGTTTTCTTCGGCTTTGATTCCTTGGCGCTGTCGACGTCGATCACGACGCCGGGCGCCTCAGCCTCTTCGTCCTCGCTGGCTGCGGAGGCCGGCTTTTCCTCGGGTTGGGCCTGGGATTCGGGCTGGGGTTCGGCGGGAGCTTGAGGCTCCGCTTCGGCCTGAGCCTCGGTTTCGGGACCCTTGCCGTTTCCGCCGGCCTTGCTCTCCTTGGGCTCGGCCTTCTTCTTGGAGCGGGAGCGGCTGCGCTTGGGCTTCTCTTCAGCCGCCGGCGTCTCCTCTTCAGTTGTTTCGGCAGAGCCCTCGGCAGGCTCAGGGGCCTCGGCGGTCGCCTCGGCAGCGGCCTCTTCGGCAGCAGCTTTCTTGCCCCTGCCGCGCCCGCCACGGCTACGCTTGGGCTTCTCGGCCGCTTGTGCGTCCTTAGCCTCATCGGCGGTCTGAGCGGCAGCATCCTGACCCTGCTGTTCTTCAGCTTGATTCTCGCCGGAGCTTGCCTCCTGACGGTTCTCGTCCTGCTGGTTCTCGTCCTGCTGGGACTCGCCATCCTGGGACGCGCCATCCTGGGAATCGGAAGCCTGCTGCTCGTTCTCGTCCCGGCGACGCGAGCGGCGGCGTCCGCCCCTCTTGCCCCGGCGGCGGCGCTTGCGGCCGCTGCGCTCCTGCTGCTCGTCGTCTCCGGCCTGGGCGCTCTGGCGCTCGTCGGAAGAGCTCTCCTCTTCGCTGGATTCCTCGTCGCTCTCGGCGGCGGCTTCCTGTTGAGGGCGTTCGTCGCGGGGCCGTTCATCACGGTCACCGCCCCGGCGGCGGTTGCGGCCGCCACGGCGCGAGCGGCGGCGTCCGCCTTCCTCACGCTCCTCACCGCCAGCGCCAGCACCACTGCCAGCGCGGCGCTCCTCGACCTCGTCATCCTCGTCAACGCTCTCGTAGGCGGTGAGTTCGGCGGGCGGCAGGCCTTCCTCGCCTTCGGCCAGTTCGTGGCGCTGCAGGCGGTAGTCGGGGGCCGTCAGGCGCTCGTCAGCCTGTAGAAGGGCATGGATACCGTGGCGCTGCTCGATCGCGGCCAGATGGTCGCGCTTGTTGTTGAGCACGAAAAGCGCAACTTCGGTCGGAACGGTGAGCACGATCCGGCCAGCACCGCGCTTGATGCCTTCTTCTTCGAGCAGCCGCAGCATGGAAAGCGCCGTGGACTCGATGGAGCGGACCCGGCCCGTCCCGCCGCAGTGCGTGCAGATCTCGGTCGAGGTCTCGACCAGGGAGGGACGCAGGCGCTGGCGGGACATCTCCAGCAGGCCGAAGGGCGAGATGCGGCCGAGCTGAATGCGCGCGCGATCGGCCTTCATGGCCTCCTTGAAGCGGCGCTCCACCTCGCGGTTGTGGCGCGATTCGTCCATGTCGATGAAGTCGACCACGACCAGACCGGCCAGATCGCGCAGGCGCAGCTGGCGCGCCACCTCGTCGGCGGCCTCCAGGTTGGTCTTCAGCGCCGTCTCCTCGATGTGCCGTTCCTTCGTGGCCCGGCCCGAGTTGACGTCGATGGCGACCAGCGCCTCGGTCTGGTTCAGCACGATGTAGCCGCCCGACTTCATATGCACGACGGGCGTGTGGATGGCGTCCAACTGGTTTTCCACCTGGAAGCGGTGGAAGAGGGGGATGCGCTCGTCCTTGTACTGCTTGACCTTGCGCGCGTGGCTCGGGGTCAGCTGCTTCATGAAGTTTTTGGCGGACTTATAGGACTCGTCGCCTTCGACCAGGATCTCGTCCATGTCCCGCGCATAAAGGTCGCGCAGCGAGCGCTTGATCAGGTCGCCTTCCTCGTGGATCAGGCTGGGCGCCGTCGATTGCAAGGTGTTCTCGCGGATCTCACTCCAAAGGCGCATGAGGTACTCGTAGTCGCGCTTGATCTCCGCCTTGGTCCGCTGGCTGCCCGCGGTGCGCACGATGACGGCGATCCATCGGGAATGTCCAGGTCGGCCAGCACCGACTTCAGGCGCTTGCGGTCCTGGGCGCTGGCGATCTTGCGGCTGATGCCGCCGCCGCGCGGCGTGTTGGGCATGAGCACGCAGTAGCGCCCGGCCAGCGACAGATAGGTGGTGAGCGCAGCTCCCTTGTTGCCGCGCTCCTCCTTGGTCACCTGGACCAGGATCACCTGACGGCGCTTGATGACCTCCTGGATCTTGTACCGGCGCAGCAGGGCGGAGCGGCGGCGCGCGGCGTCCTCGGCCTCATCGCCGTCGAGGGTGTCGACACTCGATTCGACCTCTACCTGCTCGATCTCGGCGTTGTTGTCGCCATCGCCGTCACCGTTCGCGTCGCCCTCGGCGGGCTCCTCCGCGGCATCCTCGGCGCTCGCCTCGGCGGCCTCGGGCGCGTCGTCGGGATCGCCGGCGCCGTTGGCGCGCTTGCTCTCCTCGGCGATCAGCGCTTCGCGGTCGGCGATCGGGATGCGGTAGTAGTCGGGATGGATTTCACTGAAGGGCAGGAAGCCATGGCGGTTTCCGCCATAGTCCACAAAGGCGGCCTGAAGCGAGGGTTCGACCCTCGTTACTTTCGCCAGATAGATGTTTCCCTTCAGCGGCTTGCGAGACGCCGCCTCGATATCAAACTCTTCGAGACGCTGGCCTGAGAGTACCACCACCCGTGTTTCTTCCGGGTGGGTGGCATCGATCAACATACGTTTTGCCATTAGGCGAATTCTCCTCGACGCGCCGGATCGAGCCGGTCCTCGGACCAAGCCGCGGCGCGCGCGTTGTCATGATGGGAGAAACCCGAAACGGCTGAGAGGTGTTGAGATTTCGATCCATTGCCGGTCTCCTTCCTCTCTACTCGTTCCTTGGCTCTCTAGGGAGTCGGCGGCCCTTTGTGGCGGGCGACCTGTCCCTTGCGATATTGGAAGCGGCGATCTCCGATCTCGTCGAAACCACGACTTGTCGAAGGCAACGCCGCCAAACCCAAACTGGCTTGCCGACACCGGCCCGCGAGGCGCGGAGCTCCTTTTGATCCTGTTTGCAGATCACCTTCGTTACGACGATGACCCTCAGGAAGGCTCCCGCGTCCGGACTCGGACCCGATGTGCAGTGCGACCGCTTTTCCCCGCCGCTTCGATCCGTCTATTCGGAGGGGACCCGGTCAGGTCCAAACCCTTCAACGACAAATCTTTTTCGCTGCGGCGCCGGGAAGGCGCGCACACTTCGGAAGACAGGCGTACAATACGCTGAGTAAGCCCCTCGGCTCAATGCAAAAAAATGCACGCCAGACATGTTATTCCGTACGCGTGGCAATTTTCCCCTAGGATAGGTTGCTAACCAAGGGGAAGGGGCGAATCCAGCCAATGGGCGGGAAAGCGACTCCTGACAGTATTTCTTGGTTGTGGAGTCGCGATTCTGTTATATTGCCCAAACGATTAGGGGACGATTGCGAGAATTCGGATGCAGTTGCGCAGGCTTATTGGGCTGTTGCTGCTCCTGACAGCTTTGTCAGGCGTGAGCCTGCATGCCTGGGCGAAGCCCGCCGTCGAGGACCTTCGCATCGGCGCGCACCCCGACAAGACGCGCTTCGTGCTGGAGTTGAGCGAGGAGCCGGCTTACCGCGTCTTCACGCTCGCTTCCCCCTACCGGGTGGTCATCGATCTGGCGGAACTGGACTGGACCTTGCCGAGCGAGGTCACGCCCAAGAGCGGCGGCGTCATCGCCATGCTGCGTCACGGGCTCTTCGCTCCCGGCACGACCCGCGTGGTGTTGGACGCCGAGCAGCCGGTCGCCGTCAAGGCCGTCTTCCTGCTGCCGCCCAACGGCACCAACGCCTATCGTCTGGTGGTCGACCTGGCCAAGGTCAGCGCGAGCGAGTTCGCCGCCGCCCAGCAGAGCTTTGTGAGCGACAAGCCGCTGCCCAAGCCGGAGCCGATCACGCGCCCGCAAGTTGCCGCGGGCGACGACCGCATCACGGTGGTCATCGATCCGGGGCATGGCGGGGTCGATCCCGGCGCCATCGGCCGCTCGGGCATCTACGAGAAGCACATCGTTCTGTCCTTCGCCAAGGAACTGGCGCGCGGTCTGGAAAAACAGGGGCGCTACAACGTGGTGATGACCCGCGAGCAGGACATTTTCGTCAAGCTCGGCGACCGGCGGGAGATAGCGCGCAAGGCGGGCGCCGATCTCTTCATCTCCATCCACGCGGATTCGCATGGCGACGCAGCCTTGAGCGGCACCTCCGTGTATACGCTTTCCGAGAAGTCCTCGGACTCGGTGGCAGCGCAACTCGCGGCCTCGGAGAACAAGGCAGACCTGATCGCCGGCATTGAGCTTGAGGAGCATCCCGACGAGGTCTCCAACATCCTGCTCGACTTGACCCAGCGGGAGACCATGAACCTCTCCGCGCGCTTTGCCGCCATGCTGGTCGAGGATTTGAAAGGGCGCACCGAACTGCTGCGCAACACGCATCGATTCGCCGGCTTCGTGGTGCTGAAGGCCCATGACGTGCCCTCCGTTCTGGTCGAACTCGGGTTCCTTTCCAATCCCAACGATGAGAGGAAGCTCAAGTCTGAAAAGGAGCGCGCCCAGCTTGTGAGTGGGCTCGTCGATGCCGTGGACCGCTACTTCGCTTGGCAACAGTCCATGCGCTAAAGCGGGAGTGCGCTCTCGGCCCGATTGCGGCTTGGCTTTTTCGCCCCATTCCTGTCATTTTGCGCTGCGATAGTCGTTCAATGCAGGAATTCCGAAGCACCGCATAATGTTGAAGCGTCTCTTCCTCTGGCTTCTCGGGTTGGGCTTCACCGGCGCCATCGTGGGCGTGGCCGGTGCGCTCTACGCCTTTCACTACTTTGGCAAGGACTTGCCCGACGTCGAGCAGCTGGCGAGCTATGAACCGCCGACGGTGACCCGCGTCCATGCCGGCGACGGACGCCTGCTGGCCGAGTTCGCCATCGAGAAGCGCGTGGCCGTGCCGATCGAGGCCATTCCCCTGCGCGTCGTCCACGCCTTCCTCTCCGCCGAGGACAAGACCTTCTATCAGCACCCGGGCGTGGATCTGCCCTCGATCGCCGCGGCGGCGATCAAGAACGTGCAGTTCGTCATGCAGGGGCGGCGCCCGGTTGGGGCCTCCACCATCACGCAGCAGGTGGCCAAGAACTTCCTCCTGACCAACGAGGTTTCGCTCACCCGCAAGATCAAGGAAGCGATCATCGCGCTGCGGCTCGAGAAGGCCTTCACCAAGGACCGCATTCTCGAGCTATACCTGAACGAAATCTACCTGGGTCAAGGCTCCTACGGCATCGCCGCCGCCGCGCTCAACTACTTCGACAAGTCGATGGACGAGTTGACCATCGCCGAGGCGGCCTATCTTGCCGCTCTCCCCAAGGCGCCCAACAACTACCATCCGACCCGCCGCACCGAGGCCGCCATCTCCCGGCGCAATTGGGTCATCACCCAGATGCTCGAAAACGGCTACGTGACGCCCGAGCAGGCCGACGCCGCCGCGGCAGCGGACTTGAAGGTCCGCGAGCGCAGCAGCGCGGCCACCGCCAGCGCCGACTACTTCGTAGAGGAGGTGCGGCGCAAGCTGGCGGAGCTCTACGGCGACCGGGCGCTATACGAAGGCGGCCTCTCGGTCCGCACCACCCTGGACAGCCGCCTGCAGGAGTTCGCGGAGAACGCTCTGAGCGAGGGCTTGATGGCCTATGACCGGCGCCACGGCTGGCGCGGACCTCTGGGCGTCTTTCAGGACATTCCCGAGGAGTGGGACTGGCAGGCCAGCATGGAGACGGTCGAGAAGCCGGCCGGTGCGCTGGACCGCTGGCGTTTGGCGACCGTGCTCTCGCTCAGCGGCGAGGCGGCGGAGATCGGTCTCGCGGGCGGCGGCACGGGCAGCATCCCCTTCGCCGAACTGGCCTGGGCCCGGCCCTGGCTGGAAGACCAGCGGGTCGGCGCCGCGCCGAAGAGCCCCAGCGACGTGCTGGTGCGCGGCGCCTTGATCCTGGTGGAGCCGGTGACGGAGAACGAGGAGGGGCAGGAATACCCCGAAGGCAGCTTCGGCCTCCGCCAGATCCCGGAGGTATCCGGCGGCATGGTGGCGATGGACCCGCGCACCGGGCGCGTGCTGGCCATGACCGGCGGCTTCAATTTCCAGGAAAGCGAGTTCAACCGGGCGACCCAGGCGAAGCGCCAGCCAGGCTCGGCCTTCAAGCCCTTCGTCTACCTGACGGCCTTCCAGAACGGCTTCACCCCTTCCTCGATCATCCTGGACGCGCCCATCACCATCGATCAGGGCCCGGAGTTGGAGAAGTGGAAGCCCGCCAACTACTCGGACAAGTTCTATGGTCCCTCAACCCTGCGCCTGGGCGTGGAGAAGTCGCGCAATCTCATGACCGTGCGGCTCGCTCAGCAGGTTGGCATGGACAAGATCGCGACCACGGCGGAGCGTTTCGGCATCGTGGATAATCTCCAGGAAACGCTCGCCAT
The DNA here is from genome assembly GCA_037379885.1 of Limibacillus sp. Taxonomy (NCBI): domain Bacteria; kingdom Pseudomonadati; phylum Pseudomonadota; class Alphaproteobacteria; order Rhodospirillales; family Rhodovibrionaceae; genus Limibacillus; species Limibacillus sp. Next base: position 74,526 of record JARRJC010000013.1, on the reverse strand, counting down.
GTCGCTGGGCGCGGCGGAGACCACGGTGCTGCGCATGGTCACCGCCTATTCCGAGCTGGCCAACGGCGGCAAGGCGATCGCTCCCACGCTGATCGACCGCATCCAGAACCGGCGCGGGGCCACGATCTATCGCCACGACGACCGACCCTGCGAAGGCTGCGCGGGCGTCGCCTGGCAGAATCAGCCGGTGCCGGTTCCCCCGGACCTGCGCCCGCAGATCGCCGATCCCGCGGCCGTCTATCAGATCGTCTCCATCCTTCAGGGCGCGGTGCAGGCCGGAACCGGCGTGCGCCTAAAGGAACTCGGCCGCCCCCTGGCGGGCAAGACCGGCACCACCAACGAGAGCCGCGACGCCTGGTTCATGGGGTTCTCGCCGAATCTGGTCGCAGGGGTTTACGTCGGCTTCGACACGCCGATACCGCTCGGCCCGCGCGAGACCGGCTCCAGCGTGGCGTTGCCGGTGTTCAAGTCCTTCATGCGCGATGCGCTGGAGGGAGAGCCGATCACGCCTTACCGGATTCCGCCGGGCGTGCGCCTCGTCTGGGTCAACCGGGCGACCGGGGAGCCGACTTCGCCCGGTGCGGAGGGCGCGGTCTTAGAGGCTTTCCTTCCGGGAACCGAGCCCGGGTCTGGCTACAGCCCGCCCGCCTACAGCGAGCCCGCCCTGACCTCCGGCGTCGAGGGCGGCGCCGAGGGAGAGGCGGCAAGCCCAGCGCCACGGCCCAAGCCGCCGGCGGTGGAGAACATCGGAAGGGGCGGCCTCTACTGACTCTCCTCCACTGACTCTTCTGGGAGGAGAGGGCGCCTTTCGCTGCGGTGCAGCACTTGCCTAAGCCGATCTTGGCTGCCACATTGAATCCATGAGAGTGATCCAAGACGCAGCGATTGGCGAGAAGACCATGCGTGAAGCGAAGTTCACCATCGGCGATGTGGTACGCCACCGGCACTATGGTTTCCGGGGCGTGGTGTTCGACGTCGACCCGACCTTCTCCAACACCGAGGAGTGGTGGGAGTCGATCCCAGAAGAGGTGCGCCCGCGCAAGGACCAGCCCTTCTATCATCTCTTCGCGGAGAACGAGGAGACGACCTACATCGCCTATGTCTCGGAACAGAACCTGCAGGTCGACGAAACCGGCCTTCCGGTCAGCCATCCGGACGTGCCCTCGTACTTCGAACTGTCCGATGCGGGCCGCTACGTCCCGCGTGACCAGCAGGTCAATTGACGCCGCTTTATCCTTCACATTAGCATCGCGCCGCCAGGCCGGGCGACCGGCAGGGCGCGGAACATCCAACTCGGAGCGAAAGACACCCCATGCGCGCTGAAACCCAAGCGGTGGTCGAGGAGATTCGTCAGTCCTTGTCCCTGCTGAGGAGGCATCTTTGACTGGGAAGCCTCTCTCAACCGGCTGGAAGAACTGAACGGCCGGGCGGAAGACCCCAACCTCTGGAACAATCCGAGCGAGGCGCAGGCCCTGATGCGCGAGCGCGACCGTCTGGAAAAGGCGGTCAGCAGCGTGCGCGCGGTGGAGCAGGCGCTTGAGGATGCCCTGACGCTGATCGAACTGGGCGAGGCCGAGGAGGACAGCGACAGCATCGCCGAAGGCGAGAAGGAGTTGGCGCGCCTCAAGGCCGAGGTCGACAAGCGCCAGCTTGAAAGCCTGCTGTCCGGCGAGGCGGACGCCAACGACTGCTACCTGGAGGTTCACGCCGGGGCCGGTGGAACCGAGGCCCAGGACTGGGCCGAGATTCTGACCCGCATGTACACCCGCTGGGCCGAGCAGCACGGCTACAAGGTGGATTGGCTGGAGGAGAGCCCGGGCGAAGAAGCGGGCGTCAAGTCGGTCACCCTTCAGATCAAGGGCGAAAACGCCTACGGCTGGCTGAAGACGGAGGCGGGCGTCCACCGGCTGGTGCGCATCTCTCCTTATGATTCACAAGCGCGGCGTCACACCTCTTTCGCCTCGGTCTGGATCTACCCCGTGATCGACGACACGATCGAGGTGGAGATCCTGGACAAGGATCTGCGGGTCGACACCTACCGGGCCTCCGGTGCGGGCGGTCAGCACGTCAACAAGACGGATTCGGCGATTCGTATCACCCACCTGCCGACCGGCATTGTCGTGCAGTGTCAGAACGACCGCTCGCAGCACAAGAACCGGGCCCAGGCCTACGACATGCTGCGCGCCCGCCTTTATGAGCACGAACTGCAAAAGCGCGAGGAGGCCGCCGCCGCCGAGGCCGAATCCAAGACCGACATCGGATGGGGACATCAGATTCGCTCCTACGTCCTGCAGCCCTATCAGATGGTCAAGGATCTGCGCACGCAGGTGGAGACTGGCAATTCGCAGGCCGTTCTGGACGGCGACATCGATGCGTTCCTCGAAGCGTCCCTGGCCCAGCGTCTTGACCGGGGATCGGCCCGCGAAGACGCCGACTAGTAAGTCCGCTGGGCTAGAAGCCCTGGCGTCCGGTGAAGGGCTTTCCGGTCAGAAGAGAGATCAGGTGGCCCAGCATCAGCACCACCACCAGCAGCGCCACGTACTGGATCGCCAGATAGGGGACGAGGCGGGGTTTGCCCGGCTCACTGGGCCGGCGGTCGATGATGTTGCAGACCAGGGCGATGAGGGCCGCCGCGCAGATGCTGACGAGGGTTGCGGTCAGGCCCACGGGAGCATCAATCCAGGGCGAGCGGGGCATAGAAGTCCTCGGGCAACCCGGCCTCCTCGCGCGCAGGCGCATTGAAGGGCGGCTTCAGCCGGCCCCGGAAATGGCGGTTCACCAAGGCCTGCCAGGTATCCTTCGGTTCCTGACCGCGCAGCCGGCAAAGCCAGTCGAACCAGCGCCGCCCGCTGGCGACATGCCCGATCTCCTCGCGGTAGATGATCTCCAGGATGGCCGCGCTGGGCTCATCGCCGGCAGCGCGCAGCTTCTCGATCATGGCGGGCGTCACGTCGAGGCCGCGCGCCTCCAGCACCATCGGCACGATCGCGAGCCGCGCGAGCAGGTCGCCCGCCGTCTCCTCCGAGGCCTGCCAGAGGCCGTCGTGGGCCGGAAGTTCGCCGTAGGCCGCGCCCAACTCGCCGAGCCGCGCCTCAAGGAGCAGGAAGTGCTTTCCCTCCTCGTCGGCGACGGTGACCCAATCGTCGAAGAAGCCTTCGGGCAGATCGCCGGAGGCGAAGCGGGCGATGATGTCCCAGGCGAGGTCGATGGCGTTCAGTTCGATGTGGGCCAGCGCGTGCAGGAGGGCGATGCGCCCCTGCGGGTTGCTGTTGATCTTGCGGCGGGGCACCTCGCGCGGCGGGCGCAGCGCGGGAGATGCCGGACGGGCAGGGCGCGCGGGCGCACCCGCTTGCCCCAGACCGTCGAGCGCGCCGCTGCGCCAAGCCTCGGCAGCGCGCCGGCTCGCTTCGGCCTTCTCCGACGCGTTGGCCGTCGCCAGAACCGCGCGCGCCAGACCGCAGAGTGTTCGCTCGTTCTCTTGCATGGCGCCCTTATGCCGCGAGCGGGCCATCTCTGCCAAGCCGAAAGCCGCCTAGGGCCGGGGCTTCCTCTTCCACTGGGTGACCCGTACGCCGAGCAGGATGAGCAGCAGCGCGCCGAGCGCGGAGAGTCCTGGAACCTCACCCAGCACGACCCAGGCCCAGAACACGCCGAAGATCGGCACCAGATAGCCGACTTGGGAGAGGAAAGTGCTGCCCACGTCGCGGATCAACTGGAAGCGGAGCACATAGGCCAGCGCCGTGGGTGCCAGGCCTAGAGCAAGGATTGCGGCATAGGGTTCCCAGGTCTCCGGCGGCTTCTCCGGCCACCAGAAGAAGACCAGGAGCGGGCCCATGTAGACCGCCGCCGTCAGGAGGAAACAGGCGGTCCCCAGCGTTGGCGGCAGGTAGGAGAGGCGGCGCGTCAGCACGTTGCTGAGCGCATAGCAGCAGGCCGCGCCCATGATCGAAAGCTGCCCCAGAATGGACTGCCCGCCGACAGTGAGCGCATCCACCCCGACCACCAGCAGCACGCCTGAAACACCCAGCGTCAGGCCGAAGAGCTTGGGGGCGTTTATGCGGTCGTCATGGGTCGTGATGTGACTGAGCAGCAGCGTGGCGAAGGGCACCGTCGTCATCAGGATCGCAGCCCTGTTCGCCGCGACGCCGGTCTGTCCGAAGGCGATCAGCGAAAAGGGCAGGGCGGTGTTGACCAGGCCGATCACGGCGATCAGCGCCCAGACCTTGGCCCCCCTCGGCCAGCGCTCGCCCATCAGCAGCCCGAAGGTGGTGAGAGCCGCCGCGCCGACCAGCACGCGCAGCGCCGCCAACGCGAGCGGCGGGAATCCCTCCAACGCGACGGCGATGAACATGAAGGCGCTGCCCCAGATCGCACCGAGCGTCAGAAGCTTGGCGTAATCCTGCGGTTGCCCCTGACGGATGCTTCTCAGGGTCGGCGCCTCAGGGGGCCTGACCGATGCGGGAGGGGGAGGGGATTCTGCCAATCAGCCGTTCTCTTCCAGGAAGGCGTTGAACTCCTTGAAGAACTCATTAAAGGCCGGAGAGCCCTCCAGCAAGGCATGATTGTTTCCCTCCAGGGTCACGAAGCGGGCGCCCGGGATCAGCGCCGCCATGCGCCGGCCTTCCTCGAAGGGGGCCCGCTGGTCGCCTCTCGCATGGAGCACCAGCGTTGGCGCCTGGACGCGGGCTGCGTAGGCCGCCACGTCGGTGCGGGCGATCATCTCCTGAATGCGCACGGCGTTCTCCGGCGTGATGCAGATCCGTTGCAGTTCGTCGAAGCTCTCCATTTGTTCCGCTGTGGCGTCGGGCATGAAAACCTCGGTGAAGAAATGCCGGTAGGTCGCGTTGGGCGAGCCCCAGCCGTGACGGATCATGGCGACGCTGGCGTCATGTAGTTCCTGATTCTCTTTCGAGCCACGGGTCAGAGGCCCGCGCAAGTAGCCGCCGTAGAGCACCAGGCACTTGACCTTCTCCGGGTACTCGGCGGCGAAGCGTACGGATAGGCCGCAGCCTTGCGATATGCCGAGGAGAGCGAACTTCTCCAGGCCGGAGGCTTCGACCACCCTGGCCATGTCGGCGATCATCCGGCCATAGGAAATCTCCTCGACCTCCCAATCCGACAGGCCGTTGCCGCGCTGATCGAACCGCACGAGCCGGTGTTTTGCCGCGATTGCGGACAGCATCGGTCCCCAGACCGGACTGCGCCACTCGTACTCCAGATGGTTCAGCCAGTTGGGCGCCTTGAAGACAGGCGTTCCCTCGCCGACGCTTGCGTAGGCAAGCTGCACGCCGTCGTCCGTCATGCAGAACTGGACGCGCTGGTTCAGCGCCTCCTCCTCAGCCTCCGGCTCACGTGCCGGCGGATCGGGACTCCATTGCCAAACGCCGATCGGGCGGCTGATGTTCTTGACCCGTTGCGACCCGAGATCGCGCAAGACATGCCCGAACCTCGATCCCAGCATCTGATGGACTGTTTCGGAAAGGCAGACCCCGCCCGGCTCCGCCAGCGCCTCCAGACGGGCCGCCACGTTGACGCCGTCGCCGAAGACATCGCCGGAATCGAAGACCATGTCGCCGACGTTTATGCCGATGCGGTAGCGGATGCGAGAGTCTTCGGCGATGTCAGCCTCGCGCGCGGCCATGCCTTGCTGGATCTCGATGGCGCAGTTGACCGAGTCCTGGGCGCTGGCGAACTCGACCAGCAGGCCGTCGCCCGTGGTCTTGATGATTCGGCCCCTGTGCCGTTCGATCGTGGGGTCGATCAGCTCACGCCGATGGGATTTTTGGCGCGCGATCACGCCGTCCTCGTCGGCCTCCATCAACCGGCTGTAGCCGGACATGTCGCCCGCCATGATGGCCGCGAGCCGCCGCTCAGACGTCATGCTCTCTCTCCCGGTTCCCCGCAGTCCCAAAGCATAGGGCCGGTGAGGGCGCGAAGGCAAAGCCTCGGGACGGGCTGGGTCAGCCGATCTGCCGGGCGGCTTCCAGCACTTCCTCCACGTGGCCTGGCACCTTCACCTTGCGCCAGACCTGGGCGATCTTGCCGTCGGGGCCGATCAGGAAGGTCGCGCGGTCGATCCCCATGTACTTGCGGCCGTACATGGATTTCTCGACCCAGGTGCCATAGGCCTCGCAGACCGAGCCGTCCTCGTCGGAGGCCAGCGTGAAGGGCAGCTCGTGCTTGGCCTTGAACTTGTCGTGCTTGGCGACGCTGTCCTTGGAGACGCCGATGATCTCGGCGTCCGCGCCGGAGAAGTCGGGCAGGGCGTCGCGGAAGCCGCAGGCCTCCTTGGTGCAGCCCGGCGTGTCGTCCTTCGGGTAGAAGTATAGGACCACCTTCTTACCCTTCAGGTCCTTGAGGCTGACGCTGCCGCCACCATCGGTCGGCATGGAAAAGTCGGGGGCCTTGTCACCGGGGTTGAGAGTCATGGCTGCCTTTAGTCTCCTCTTTTTACTTTTCGTCTGCTGGTGCCGGCAGGGCCTGCGCCGGCTCTTCGATGGTCCGTTGGAAGGCGGAGAGAACGGCCTCGTTGGACGCCTTCAACTTGGCCTTTAGCTCGTCGAAATCAAGCGCCCCGCATCCCGCCGCCAGCGCCTTCTTGACTCCGTCCGGTGCGGTCTCTTCCTCAAAGCGGCCCTCCAGCGTCAGGCGCAGGAGCGATTGCAGGGTCTGAAGAAGCAGGCTGGCCTGCTTCAGGCTTTCCGCCTCGGCTTTCTCCAGCGCCCCCGCCTCCGCCAGGGCGTCCAGGGCGGTCAGGCTGTTACAGCGGATCACGCCGGGCTGCTCGCTGGCATGCTTTAGGATCAGAGACTGAATGACGAAATCCAGATCCACGATCCCGCCGCGCGACTGCTTGATCTCCCAGGGCGACTTGGCCTTGAACTCGCGCGCGAGCCGCTCGCGCATGGAGGCGTCGCGCAACAACTCCTCGGGGTCGCGCGGCTGGACCAGAAGCGTCTCTATCTTCTCCTCGATCGCGTTCTTCAGCTCCGGTCCGGCGACGAGCACGCGCGCGCGGGTCAGGGCCATGTGCTCCCAGGTCCAGGCCTCTTCCCTCTGATATCGCTCGAAACCCGCGAGCGAGAGGGCGAGGGGGCCGGCGTTTCCCGAAGGGCGAAGCCGCATGTCGATCTCGTAGAGCAGGCCCTCTCCGGTCATGGCCGAAAGCGCGGTGATCAGGCGTTGGCCGAGGCGCGCGTAGTACTGGCTGGCGGCCAGCGGCTTCCTGCCGTCCGAGGTCTCGTTCGCCTCGGCGTCGTAGAGGAAGACGAGATCCAGGTCGGAAGTCGGCGTCATCTCGCCCGCGCCGAGCTTGCCCAGCGCGATCACCGCCATGCCGCCGCCGGGGGGCTCGCCATGCGCCTCCACGATCTGTTCCTGCACGGCGGGGAAGACCGCGGCGATCGTGATTTCCGCGATCAAGGTGAAGGCGCGGGCCGAATCCCGCACGTCGATCGCGTGGCGCAACAGTTGCACGCCCACCTGGAACCGGCGGTCGTTGGCCCAGCGGCGGGAAAGATCGAGGACGTCCTGGAAGTCCAGGGCAGTGGCCAGCAGTTCGTCGAGCTCGGCCTCCAGCGTCTCCCGCTCGGGCAGGGGCTCGAAGAAGTCGCCGCCCAGGACGGCGTCGAGCAGGCTGGGCCGGTTCGCGAGCCGCTCGGAAAGCGCGGGCGCGCTGCCCATGATTTCCGCCAGCAGGTTCAAGAGCGAGGGGTTCGAATAGATCATCGAGAAGAGCTGCACCCCGGCGGGCAAGCCCTTGAGGAAAGAGTCGAAGCGGACGATGGCCTCATCCGGGTCGGCGGTCGCCCCCATCTCGGTCAGCAGGGTCGGCATGATCTCCGTCAGGATCTGGCGCGACCGGGTGGCGCGCAGCGCGCGGTAGCGCCCATGGTGCCAGCCCTTGACGAGGTTGTAGACGCGCTCGCCGTCCTCGAACCCTAGTTCGTCGAGCGTCTTCATGGTGTCGGGGTCGGGTTCGCCACCGGTAAAGACCAGATTGCCGGGCCCGGCGAGGTCCGGTTCTTCCTCGAAAAGCTCGGCGTAATGCCGCTCGACGCAGCCCAGGGTCTTCAGGAGAGCCTCCCTGAAAGCCTCCCGGCTGTCGTAGCCGAGGAAGATCGCCAGGTCCTCGACGGCTTCCGGCTTGGTCGGAATGGAGTGGGTCTGCTTGTCCTCGATCATTTGCAGGCGGTGTTCGACCCGCCGCAATTCCCGGTAGGCCTGGTCCAGGTCCCCTGCGGTCTCGGACGCGATCCTCTCGGCCTCGGCCAGCGCCTGTAGCCCCTGGAGCGTGGAGCGGCAGCGCAGCGAAGGGTCGCGGCCGCCGAAGATCAGTTGCTGGGTCTGAACGAAGAACTCTATCTCCCGGATGCCGCCGCGCCCGAGCTTCACGTTGTGCCCCTCGACCGCAATGGCGTCGCCTCCGCCCTTGGCGGCGTGGATCTGGCGTTTGATGGAATGCACGTCCTGAATCGCCCAGAAATCGAGGTTGCGGCGCCAGACGAAGGGCCTGAGGCTCTTGAGGAAAGCCTCGCCAGAGGCCTTGTCCCCGGCCAGGATCGAGGCCTTGATCATGGCCGCCCGCTCCCAGTTCTGACCGAGTGATTCGTAATAGACCTCAGCGGCCTGGGTGGTGATCGCCAGGGGCATCGCCGCCGGGTCCGGGCGCAAGCGGAAGTCGACGCGAAAGCAGTAGCCGTCGCCCGTGCGCTCATCCAGAAGCCGTGCGTAGTCGCGGGTGATCCGGGTGAAGAGCTCCTGATGGCCGCGCTTGCCGGTCAGCCGGGCCTTCTGCGGGTCGTAGAGCGCGATCAGGTCGATGTCGGAGGAATAGTTCAGCTCTGCGGCGCCCAGCTTGCCCATGGCGATCAGGAAGTATCCGCTCTCTTCGATCCGGTCGGCGCCCTTTTCGAACTCCAACTCGCCGCGCTCTTCCGCCTGCTTCAAGAGAAAGGCGAGGGCGGCACGGCTGGCGAGCGCCGCGAAGTCGCTGAGCGCCCCAGTGATCTGCTCAAGCGGCCAGACGGCCGCGATGTCGGCGAGGCCCACGGCCAGCGCCATCCGCTTCTTGGCCTGGCGCAGCGCGCGCATGACTGCGGCCATGTCGGCCTGCTCCAGTTCTGCCTGAAGCAGGGCTGCGTTTTCCTTGAGTCCGGCTTCCGGGCCCTCACCGGCGAGGGTTAGAAAAAATCTGGGGTCAGCCAGCAGACAGTCGCTAAGATAGGGGCTGTTCGAGAAGAGGGCGGAAAGCAGGGCCGCGCCGGCTTCGTCGTCCGCCAGGGCCTGAGCGCTTTCGCACCAGTCATCCTCCCGGCGGCGTTGCAGCAGTTCCTGCCATCGCTCCCTGTAGAGTTCGAGGCGCGTTTCATCGCCCGCGGCCGGCCAAAGCGAAGGGTCTGCAAAGGAGCTGTGTATTTTGGTTTTCGCCGTCATGGCTGATGAGAGTGCGGAAGGCCTGCCCGCCCGGTCAAGGGCTGGCGGCACGGCAGGATCCGTGGGAGACCGCGCAGACGCATGATTCGCCATAGCACCAAGATCGCAATCGAGATGCTGCTGGGCGCGGTGGTCGTGCTGGCGGTGCTGGCGCTTGGCTTTGTGTGGCGTCTGTCCGAGGGACCCATCAGCCTCTCCGCTTTCCGCCCGCAGCTGGTCGAGGCGCTGGAGGACCGTGAGCGCGGGCTCTCGGTCTCCATGGTCGATCTGGTGCTCACATGGAACCGTGCGGAAAAGCGGCCCGACCTGCGCGCCCTCGGCTTTCGGATCGAGGACGAGGAAGGCGTTACTCTGGTCGATCTGCCCCTGGTCAGCGTCACGCTTTCGGTCGGCGATCTGCTCAGGGGCGAGGTTTCTGTCAGCCAGATCGACATTATCGGCGTGGTGTTGGATCTGGTGCGGCGGGAGGACGGCAGTTTCGACCTCAACGCCGCAAGACCGCTCGACTCGGAACGGAGCGACGCGAAGGCGGACGGCAGCGAGATCGACGACATCATCCTCACCGAGTTGATGCACGACCCGGACGACCGGGAAGGATCGCCGCTCTCGGCCCTGCGTCAGATTCGGGTGATCGGCGCGCGTATGACCTTGACCGATCTGGCTTCGGGCACGGTGTGGCGGGCGCCCGACGCCTTCTTGACTTTGCGCCGCATAGATCGGGGCATCAGCGCCGATCTGGATCTCTCGGTGGCCTTGGCGGATTCGACCACGACCATCGAAGCCCAGATGGTTTTCGACCGCGACAGCCGGCAGCTCGACAGCGCCATCGAGTTCTCCGGTCTGCGGCCTTCGGCGCTTTACGAGGCGATCGCGCAGCCGAGCCTGATGCGGCTGCGGGATTTCGACCTCGCGCTTTCAGGCAGCATCGTCGGGCAGCTGACCACGCGGGGCCGTTTGATCACCGCCGCCGTGGACCTGGAGACGGGGGCGGGAAGCGTCACCATCCCCGAGCTGCAGCTGGACCGGCTGCCGCTGCGCGGGATGTCGCTGGGCGCCGGGCTGGACATGCTTGAAGGCCGCGTCAACTTGCGCACGTTCGAACTGCGTATGGGTAAGGAGGAGGGCGGCCCCGTCATCGCGGCGTCCGGCAGCCTGAGCGGTCTCAGCCAGAATATCTTCAGGCCGGACCCTGATGACCTCGTTGCCGAACTTTCCTTCGGGCTCGACCGTTTGGCGGTGCCCGATCTCGCCCGCTACTGGCCGCCGCCGCTTGTCGACGGGGGGCGCGCCTGGGTGGTGGAGAACATCACGGCGGGCGAAGCGCGCGATCTTTCCGGAACGCTCCGGCTGGAAGCGCCGGATGGCGATCTGGACGCCCTGGCGCTGACCGATCTCAGTGGCGGTTTCTCCTATGAGGGTTTGGAGGTCCACTATCTGCGGCCAATGCCGCCGGTAAAGGGCATCTCCGGCAGCGCCAGCTTCACGCCGGAAAGCCTGCGCCTCAGCGCGGAAGGCGGAGAATTGGATGGCATCGGCGTCAGTCAGGGCAGCATCGACATCACCGGACTGCAGGAGGTCGACCATTACATCACCATCGAGCACCGGGCGCAGGGGGCTGTGCCGGGCATCCTGGAACTGCTCGATCATCCCCGTCTTGGGCTGATCAGCCGCCTTGGTCTTTCCAAGGTGGGGGCGGCGGGGCAGGCGGAAGGGCTTCTCTTCTTCCGCTTTCCCCTGATCAACGACCTCTCGCTTGAGGAGCTGGAACTGCGCGCCGATGCGGACCTCACCGGGGCGGCGCTTGATCAGGTCGTGCTGGGCCAGGACCTCAGTCAAGGAAACATGAAGCTGGCCGTGACATTGAGCGACATGCGGCTCTCGGGCGACGGCGCTTTGGGCGGCATCCCCGCCAGCTTCGATTGGCACGAGTATTTCGAGCCGGCCAACGGTCTGGTCCGGCAGGTCGAGGGCTCCGTTCCCAGCATTGACGAGACAGGCGTCGCAAAGCTCGGTCTCGACAGCGATCCCTATCTTCGTGGGCCGGTCGCCGCCGATTTCTCTTACGAGGAGACCGACGACGGCTTCTCCCAGGTTGGGTTGGACCTGGACCTTGAGCGTGCGGAGCTGTCGGTTCCCGTGCTGCTGGATTGGGAGAAGCCGGTCGGGGAGCCTGGTCGGGCGGCCTTGGTGCTGGAGTTGCAGGACTTCCGGCCGGTCGCCATCAAGGGGCTCGATATTAAGGCGGGGTCCCTGACGCTGCTGGGCGAAGCCTTCTTCGATGACGTCGGATCGACCATTGAGCGCGCGCAGCTCTCCAAGGTCGCGTTCGGCGACCAGTCGCTATGGGGGGTGACCCTGCTGCAGCGGGCCTCGCGCTTCGAGATGCTGGCCGAGGGAGGCATCCTCGATTTGGGTCCGTTCCTGGCGCTCGATCAGGAAGCATCCTCCGAGCAGGAGGCGCCGCCCGACGAGGACGACAGCAACTTCCGGATCGAGGTGAAGGATCTGGAGCAGGTGCGCTTTGCGCAAGGGCGCTATCTGGAACAGGCCTCTCTGGTGCTGGAGCGTGTGCCTGACGGGTGGCTGCGGGTGCGGGTCGGCGGGCGAATCCCGGCGCCGCTCAGGAGTGATGAGGCCGCCGGCGAGCGGATCGAGATCGACTACGGCCCTGCCGGCGAAGGCGGAGGACAGGTCCTGTCGGTGACCTCGGGCGATGCGGGCGGCTTGTTCAGGGCGGTGAACCTCTTCGACACCATGCAGGGCGGCGCGCTCTCCATCTCGGCGCGGCGGAGCGATCGTTCCTGGGCCACGCCCCTGAACGGCTCTCTCTTGATCGAGGAGTTCAAGCTGGTTGAGGCGCCGGTTCTGGCGCGCATCCTGACGCTCGCCTCTCTGACCGGCATCTTGAACGTGCTGGGTGGAGACGGGATCACCTTTCAGGAGATCAGCGGCGACTTCAGCGCCACGCGGGGCCGCCTGTCCACGGAGTTGATGCGCGCCTTCGGCCCGGCCATCGGCCTTACGGCGGAAGGCTTCATCGATCTCGACCAGGACCAGATCAAGTTGAACGGAACGGTCGTCCCGGCCTATTCGGTCAACCGCGTGCTGGGCGCCATTCCGCTCCTGGGCACGATCCTGACCGGCGGGGAGGGCGAGGGCGTCTTCGCCGTCACCTACGGGATCAGCGGACCGGTGGAGGAGCCGGACGTCAGCGTCAATCCGCTCTCGGTCTTGGCGCCGGGCTTTTTGAGAAACCTCTTCGGTGTGCCGGGGGAAGGGGACGATGACGGCAAGATGGACACCGAGATTCTCAAAACGCCACAGGGCGGCAAGCGGCCCGAATAGAGGCTGATTCAGCCGCCAGCCCACCCTGCCTGTCTTGACCCTCCCGCCTGGGCGTTCTACAAATAAGAACATAACAAGAACATTCGTGGAGTGGGAGACCCGATGCCCGGCGGCAAGCAGGAAAGATTGGCGAGCCTGCGCGCAGAGATCCGCAAGCTGGAAGGCTACGATCTGGCCGAGACCCGGGCCCGTCTGCGCTTCGGTCTGCCGGCGCTCGACGCGCTGCTGCCGGAGGGCGGTCTACCGCTGCCGGCCCTGCATCTGGTGGAGCCCGCCCGGCTGGAGTGGGACGACGGCCTGGCAGCCGGTTTCCTCGCCGCCTTGCTGCGGCAACTCATGGAAGCCACCGCGCCGGAGGCTGTCCGGCCCGGCCCGTTGCTCTGGATCACACGGCACGCGGACCTCTATGGCCCCGGTCTCCTCAATTTCGGGCTCTCGCCGGAAAGGCCGGGCGGGGCGGCCAGTCATTGGCGCATCGCCCCGGCGCCGGGTGGTGCCTTGGAAAGAGGAGAAGAGCGTTTGCCGGGTCCGCCTGCCTGGCGGGTCGAGCTGCTGCGTTGCCGTGGCGGCCGGCCGGGGGCCTTTGTTTTGGAGTGGGAGAATGCGACGGGTCGTTTCGTTATGGCTGCCCCGTTTTGCGACCGAGTGCCGGCTGCTGATGAGGGCGCAGGCCTGGCGCTGCGAGCCCTCGGCGCAGGATGAGCAGCCCCTGGCGCTGGTCGCGCGGGAGGGCCAGCAGCTTCGTCTGGCCGCGCTCAATGGGCCGGCGGAGGCGGCGGGGCTCACCCCCGGCCTGCCGCTCGCCGAGGCGCGCGCGCTTCTGCCCGCCTTGCGCAGCCGGGAGCGTGACCCGCTGTTCGAACGCCGCGCGTTGGAGCGGCTCTGCGATTGGGCGCAGCGCTTCAGCCCCTGGGTCGCTTACGAGGCCCTGCCTGGCGAGAACGGTCCTTGCGATGGGGGCGCGGCTGGCCTTTGGCTCGACATCACCGGTTGCGCGCATCTCTTCGGCGGGGAGGAGGCGTTGCTCGACGCCCTGCTGGGCCGCCTCTCGGAACGGGGCCTCACCGCCCGCGCCGGTCTGGCCGACACGCCCGGCGCGGCCTGGGCGGCGGCGCGCTTCCTGACCGGCGCGAAGCAGCAGGCCAAGAGCCTGGAGCCCGGCGGCCAGCGTGCGGCGCTGGCCGGTCTGCCGGTCGCCGCTCTGCGGCTGGAGGACTGGCAGGAGGAGTTGCTCGCGCGCTTCGGGTTGATCCGCGTCGGGGCGCTCTACGGCTTGCCGCCCGCCGGACTGGAGCCGCGGCTCGGCCGGGCCTTGAAGCGCCGTCTTGAGCAGGCGCTGGGCGGTCTCGACGAGCCGCTCTCGCCCAGACGCCCGCAAGCGCCCTTCGAGGAGCGGTTGGTTTTCGGCGAACCCATCGCCTCCGCCGAGGATATCGAGCGTGGCGTTGAGCGGCTTATCCTGGCCCTCTGCCGCCGGCTGCGCGCGGCCGGGCAGGGGCTGCGCCGCCTGCGCCTCACCGCTCACCGGGTCGACGGAAGCTGCGATGCCCTGGCGCTGGGCGTCAGCCGCGCGACGCGCGACAGCGACCACCTTCGCCGCCTGCTCGCCCAGCATCTGGAGGGTTTGGACCCCGGTTTCGGCGTCGAAGTCCTGAGCCTGGAGGCCGAGCGGGCCGAGCCGCTCGGCGACCGGCAGCTGAGCCTCTCCAGCGCAGAGGCGGCCAAGGACGCTGCGGCCCTGGTCGACCGGCTCGCGGGCCGCTTGGGGGAAGGGCGGGTCTTCCGCGTGACGCCGCGCGAGAGCCACTGGCCTGAGGCGGCCCAGAAGAAGAGCCCTCCTTTGCCGGAGCGCCGGGCCTCCAACGAGAACTGGGCGCCCTGGCGCGCGCGCAGCCGTCCCTTGCGGCTTCTGCCCAACCCCGAGCCGATCGAGGCGCTGGCCCTCCTGCCTGACAGCGCGCCCGCGCGCTTCCTCTGGCGCCGCCAGCAGCATCAAGTGACGCGCGCCGAAGGCCCTGAGCGCATTCTGCCGGAGTGGTGGTCCCTGCCGGAGGGTGAGCAGGGCCTTTCCGCGCGCGACTACTTCCGGGTGGAGGATGCGCAAGGGCGGCGCTTCTGGCTGTTCCGCGTCGAGGGCCGCTGGTACCTCCACGGACTCTTCGGGTGAGGGGGCCTCTTCGGGTGAGAGAGGCATGAGCGGTTTCTCCGAGCTCCAGGTCACGACCAACTACTCTTTCCTGCGCAGCGGTTCGCATCCCGATGAGTTCGTCACCGCCGCCGCGGCGCTGGGCTATCCGGCGCTGGGCGTGGCCGACCGCAACTCTCTCGCCGGCGTGGTGCGCGCGCAGGTCGCCGCGCGTGGCACGAAGGTGAAGTTGCTGGTGGGCGCGCGGCTGGTGCTGCAGGACGGGCTGGAGATCGTCTGCTACCCGCGTGACCGGGATGCCTATGGGCGTCTCTGCGACCTGCTAACCCTGGGCAAGCGGCGGGCGGAGAAGGGCGGCTGCCTGCTCTGGCGGGCGGACCTGGAGACGCTTGGCGAAAGGCAGGTGCTATTGGTTCAGCCGCCGGATGACGGCGATGTGGACTTCGTCAGCTTCCTTGGCGGCTTGGCGGCGGCCCGGCCCGGTGAGGTCTTCCTGACCGCCAGCCTGCTCTACGAGCCGGGCGACCAGCGGCGCCTTGCTGCGCTGGCTCAGCTCGCGGCTGGCTGCGGGGCGGGGCTTCTCGCCAGCAACGACGCGCGCCTGCACGCGCCTGAACGCAAGCCGCTGCTGGACGTGGTGACCTGTATCCGCGAGGGCTGCCGGCTGGAGGAGGCGGGCTTCCGTCTCTCAGCCAACGCCGAGCGGCACTTGAAGCCGCCGGAGGAGATGGAGCGGCTTTTCGCAGCCTTCCCAGAGGCGATCCAAAATGCGAAGAAAATACCTGAACTCATTGATTTTAATTTAGAACAACTGCGTTATGAGTATCCAGACGAGGTGGCCCCCGACGGCACCTCGGCCGCGGAGCGTCTGGCCCGCCTGACCTGGGCGGGGGCGGCGGAGCGCTATCCCGGTGGGCTGCCGGACAAGGTCCGCAAGCAACTCGACTACGAGCTGACCTTGATCGGTGAGCTTGCTTATGAGCCCTACTTCCTGACCGTGCGCGACATCGTCGCCTTCGCCCGCTCGCGCGGCATCCTCTGCCAGGGCCGGGGCTCCGCCGCGAACTCCGCGGTCTGCTATTGCCTGGGCATCACGGCGGTCGATCCCGCGCGCATGAACCTGCTCTTCGAGCGTTTCGTCAGCAAGGAACGCGACGAACCGCCCGACATCGACGTGGACTTCGAACACGAGCGGCGCGAGGAGGTGATCCAGTACATCTACGAGACCTATGGCCGCGACCGGGCCGGGCTTGCCGCGACCGTGATCTGCTACCGCACGCGCGGCGCGCTGCGAGAGGTAGGCAAGGTCATGGGGCTTTCCGCCGACAGCATTGCGGCGCTGGCCGAGAGCGTCTGGGGCTGGAGCAAGGAGGGCGTGGGTGAGGAGGGCCTGGCCGAGGTCGGCCTAGATCCGCAGGCTCCGCGCATCCGGCAGACCCTGGCGCTGGTGCGCGCGCTGATCGGCTTTCCGCGCCACCTGTCCCAGCATGTCGGCGGCTTCGTCATCACGAAAGGGCCCCTTCGCCAACTGGTGCCCATCGAGAACGCGGCCATGGAGAACCGCACGGTGATCGAGTGGGACAAGGACGACCTGGATGCGCTCGGCATCCTGAAGATCGACGTGCTGGCGCTGGGCATGCTGACCTGTCTGAAGCGCGGCTTTGCGATGCTGGCCGAGCACAAGGGGCGGCGCTACGGCCTGGCCAGCGTGCCGGCGGAGGACCCGGCGGTCTACGACATGCTTTGCCGCGCCGACAGCCTGGGCGTGTTCCAGGTCGAGAGCCGGGCGCAGATGACCATGCTGCCCCGCCTCAAGCCCCGCAGCTTCTATGATCTGGTGATCGAGGTCGCGATCGTCAGGCCCGGGCCGATCCAGGGCGACATGGTGCATCCTTACCTGCGCCGCCGCCGTGGGGAGGAGGAGGTATCCTTCCCCTCCGAGGAGTTGCGCGAAGTGCTGGGTAAGACGCTGGGCGTGCCCTTGTTCCAGGAGCAGGCCATGAAAATCGCCATCGTTGCCGCCGGATTCACCCCCTCGGAAGCCGATCAGTTGCGCCGGGCCATGGCGACCTTCAAGCGGGTCGGCACGATTCACACCTTCGGCGAGAAGCTGGTCCGGGGCATGGTCGAGCGCGGCTACGAAGAGGCGTTCGCCGAGCGCTGCTTCAAGCAGATAGAGGGCTTCGGCACCTATGGCTTTCCGGAGAGCCACGCGGCTTCCTTCGCGCTGCTGGTCTATGTCTCGGCCTGGATGAAGCACCACCATCCCGAGGTTTTCGCCGCCGCGCTGCTGAACAGCCAGCCCATGGGCTTCTACGCCCCCGCGCAGATCGTGCGCGACGCCCGTGAACATGGCGTGGCGGTGCGGGCTGTGGACGTCAACGCCAGCGCCTGGGACTGCACGCTGGAGCCTGGCGGGGAATCCGGGCTCGCGTTGCGTCTGGGCCTGCGGCAGGTGAAGGGGCTGCCCGAGGCGGAAGCGCGCCGGCTGGTGGCCGCGCGGGAGAACGGCTATGCGGACATCCAGGGGCTCTGGCGGCGCGCCGGGCTGGGCGCCCGCGCGCTCGACGCCCTGGCCCGCGCCGATGCTTTCGCTTCCCTGGGGATCGGGCGGCGTCAGGCGCTCTGGCAGATCAAGGGATTGCCCGATGCCCGGCCCCTGCCGCTTTTTGCCGCGGCGGGCGAGGAGGACCGGGGCGAAGAGCCGGCCGTCGCGCTGCCCGATCTGGCAGCGGGCCAGGAGGTGGTGGAGGACTACGCCAGCTTGCGGCTTTCCCTGCGCGCCCATCCCATGAGCTTCCTCCGTGAGGCCTTGAGCGCCGAGGGCTGGCGCGACAGCAGCGCGCTGCGGGAGGTGAAGGACGGCGCGCGCCTCAAGCTCTGCGGCCTGGTGCTGGTGCGCCAGCGCCCCGGCACCGCCAGCGGCGTGATCTTCGCCACGCTGGAGGACGAGCGGGGCGTGGCCAACATCGTGGTCTGGCCGCGCGTCTTCGAGGCCAACCGCGCCACCGTGCTGAAGGCGAGCCTCTTGGGTGTCAGCGGCCGGGTGCAGAAGGAGGGTCTGGTGATCCATCTGGTCGCGGAACGCCTTTACGACCTCTCGCCCCGGCTCCGGCGTCTGGAGGAAGAGGGCGGAGTCGCGGCCTCCGGCAAGACTATGAAGGGCGCCTTGGCGCGGGCGGACGAGGTGCGCCGGCCGACCCGGGATCAGCGCGACACAGCCCCCCGCACAGCCCCCCGCAAGGAAAAGCTTTACCGCTCCCGCGATTTCCATTGAGGGCTTTACGACCCCTGGTCTGAGCCAATGTTCTTACCCCTTGAACGGCGCATCAGAAATCGTTAACTTCGCGCCGTCATCATACGTGGGTTCACCACGGCACCGACGCCGAAAAAAAGAATCAACGGGCGTGCGGCGGGGAAGCGAAGATCGAAGAACACGATCAATACGGTCGGGACAAGAGGGCGACAAGCTCTTATCGCGTCCCCGAAGGTTAAACAGAAGAGGGATGGCGCCGCGGCGCAAGTAAAGCGTTGGCGAGCTGCCGAAAGGAATGCATGAGGGACACTCTCAGCCGCGTACGTGACTGGGTCGACCGCCTCTTTCCCGACAGGGAAGTCTATTTCCGTTCCAACGGTCAGGTAACCTTTCTCCGCGTCAGCCAGAAGCGCCAGCTTCAGGGCGTGGCGGTTCTGAGCGCCCTGTTCATCTGGGGGCTCTCGACCACCGGCGTCACGCTGCTCTCCAGCACTCTGCTGGCCGAGCGCGAGGAGGAGATTGAGCGCCATCAGCGGGAATACGTGAACCTGCTGGCCGAGGTCGGCGAGTACCAGCAGCAATACGATCGCATCGTTGAGGGACTGGAGCAGAACCAGACCGTGCTGCTGGCAATGCTGGAAGAGGGCGGCACGAAAGACGCCGGATCGCTCGACACGGTTGGCGACGGCCTGAACCTCACCGAGACCGAGCGTGCCCGCATGATGCTCGCGCGCGACGCCCTGAAGCAGCGGCTGAGCAGCTTCGGCGACGAACTCATCGAGGTGGCCGAGCAGAACGCCATGCTGGAGACCCAGGTCACCTCCATGAAGCTGCTCTTGGAAGACACCAAGGCCGAGCGCGCGGAACTGGACGACGCCCGCAGCAAGCTGGTGCGGCGCATGGACGAGATCGAAGCCGAGTTGGCCTCGACCGTCGAAGGCAAGAAGGCGCTGCAGAACGAACTGGGCGAACTCTCCGAAGACCTGCAGCAGACGGACGCGGAGCGTGTCGCTCTCGTCGAGGAGCGCAGCCGCCTTCAAGAGGAAATCGCAGGGCTCGAGAAGCATCAGGCCAATGCCGACCAGCGTATCGTGGAGCTGAACGAAGTTGTGGCGCGCCTGCAGCGGGTTCATGACGACTCCCGTCAGGCGCGGCGCCGCCTCGCGGAAGAGCGGGACGCCCTGCAGTACAAGGTGGTCTCGCTGGAGACCAAGCTTTCTTCTTATGAACAGCGCCAGCTCGACCTCGTCGCCAAGATGACCGAGCGCACCTTGAGCTCGATCGGCGATTTCGAGCGGGCCATGAAGCTGACCGGCATCAAGATCGACAAGTTGGTCGACCGCGTCGCCGATGGCGACCTCTCCGGTACGGGCGGTCCCTTCATCCCCTACGAGGAGATGGACCCGCACAGCGACGAGACCTTCGACGCCGCGCTCTCCCTGCTGGACCTTCACCTGCGCCGTTGGGAGACGCTGCGCCATCTGGCGACCGTGCTGCCGCTCGCGCCGCCGCTGAATGCTTACAAGGTGAACTCGACCTTCGGTCCGCGCATCGATCCGGTCAAGAACGCCCGCTCTCATCACGAGGGCCTCGACATGGGCGCGCCGACCGGGACCGAGATCCTGGCGCCGGCCCCCGGCGTGGTCACCTTCGCGAACTGGAACGGCGGCTATGGCCGCTTCATCGAGATCGACCATGGGTTTGGCATCGTCACCCGCTACGGCCACTTGAGGAAGATTTCGGTGGAGAAGGGCGACAAGATCGGGTTCCGTCAGGTCATCGGGACCGTAGGCTCCTCGGGCCGCAGCACCGGTCCTCACCTGCACTACGAAGTGCGGTTGGACGGCCGGCCGCTGAACCCCGACAATTTCCTGGAAGCGGGACGGCACCTTTTCAAAGGTTAGTGGAAGAATTACGTTCAACTAACTGAAGAATATAAATTTAGTCGCTTTGCCTTGATGCAGTTCTTTCGCAAAAAAGTTCTGATGGACGGCAGACTCCACTGCACAGATGGGCAAGGGCTCTGTTATCATTCTTGAGCAATAAGGAAGCCTCCTCTCCGGCGGATGCCGGGCCGAACAGGCGGAGGGCTTCCATATAAGAACGGGCTAGCGGGCCAAAGGCAAAGACATCCGCAGCAGCATTGAGGTAGTGAGATCATGTTTTCCAAAGGCAAAGGCACGGGCGGTCCGGAAACGCCCGCCTCCAGCTCTTCTTCCAGCAGCGCCGCGTCACAGGGCGTCCGCCCCGCATCGGGCGAGCGGCCGCGCGCTTCGATCGGCGGCGTGCCCTCCATCATTTCGGCTGACCTGACAATCTCGGGCAACCTCCATTCCGACGGCGATATCCAGATCGACGGTCAGGTGACCGGCGATGTATTGAGCCGCAGCCTCACCATTGGGCAGGGCGCCAAGGTGAAGGGAACGGTGCGCGCGGACGAGGTGAAGATCGCCGGCAACCTGGAAGGTGAGGTCCACGCGGCCAACGTCTCCATCACCTCCACTGCGAAGGTGAACGGCGACGTCCTGCACAAGTCCCTGTCCATCGACTCCGGCGCCTACATCGACGGTCTTTGCCGCCGCATCGAAGAGCCCAAGGCAACCGCCGCCGCGCCCTCGGCTTCTGCTTCAAGTTCGGCGTCCAGTTCGGCGTCCAGTGGCAGTTCGGCCCCAACGTCTTCGGCGTCAGCGTCGTCTGGGGTCTCTTCCGACAAGCCTGCCGGCAACGGCGCGGACAGCAGCGCCAAGCCTGCGGACACCAAGACCGATAAGCCGGCCTCTGGCGATCTGGGTCTGAGCGGCAAGCCCTGATTCCAGGCGGGCGGCTCACGCCGCCGGCGTTCGATCCTAGAAAGCCCTTCGGCGCTGGCCTCTTTAGAGGCTGCTGCGCTGGAGGGCTTCTTGCGTCATCTGCCAGTCGACGTTGCCCCCTGAAAGCACGATCGCGAGCGTGCGGTCGCGGGTCGGCAGCCGCCCCGCCAGGAGCGCGGCCAAGGTCACGGCGCCGCCGGGCTCCACCACCAGCTTCAAGACCCGGTAGGCATAAGCCATGGCGCTGCGTACCTCGTCGTCCGTGACGCCCAGGCCGCTGTCCACCATCTGAAGATTGATCGGCAGGGTGATCTCACCCGGAGTCGGAGAGAGCAGCGCATCGCAGATCGAGCGGGCGGCGGGATCGTTCCGCTCCGCCTGGCCGCTCTTCAGCGAGCGCCCGGTGTCGTCGAACTCCGCCGGCTCGACCAGATGCATCTCCACGCCCGGGAGCTGCGACTTGACGGCGATCGCCACGCCCGCCGTCAGCCCGCCCCCGCCGCAGCAGGTCAAAACGGCGTCGAGCCCGATGCCGCGCTCCTTCGCCTGGTCCACAAGTTCCAGGCCACAGGTGCCTTGGCCCGCGATGATCCGGGGATCGTCGTAGGGGCGGATCAAGTAGCTTCCTCGCTCGCGCTGAATCCTCTCGGCGATGATGTCGCGCGACTCGTTGAAGCGGTCGTAGTGGATGACCTCCGCGCCATAACCCTTTGTGTTCGCGACTTTAATCTCTGGTGAGTCGCCGGGCATGATGATGGTGGCCGGTATACCCAGAAGCTTGGCGGCGAGGGAGACCCCCTGTGCGTGGTTGCCCGAGGAATAAGCGACCACTCCCCGCGTCCGGGCGTCTTCGGGAAGATGGGAGAGCGCGTTGTAGGCGCCTCTGAACTTGAAAGAGCCGGTGCGCTGCAGGATCTCCGGCTTGATGAGGACGCGCCCGCCGACCCGCTCGTCCAGGGCCGCGAAGTTCAGAAGTGGCGTCCTGATCGCGACGCCGTCGAGCCGCCGCGCCGCTTCTTCAATGTCGGTCAGGGTGACGCTCAGCTCTGTCGCATTCATCAAGGAAGTCATCGATCGCCTTTATTGCTTCGCTCTCGTCCAGGGTAGGAGCATGCGGCGTTCCGGCGACAGTGACCAGTGACATCTTACCGTGCCGCTCGCCCATCTCTTCCGCGGTCTCCTCGCTCAGGAGGTCCGAGGTCTCGCCGCGCAGTAGCAGGAGCGGATGAGGCTTCAGGCTTTCGAACAAGGCCCAAAGGTCGAACTCCCCCTCGTCCTGCCCGGTAAGCGCCTGGGCGATCCGCACATCCCAGGAGGCATGGAGCTTCCCATCCCCGCCGCGCTTGAAGGAGGTCTTGGCGATCTTGTTCCAGGTCGCGCGGTCGGCGCGCGGGTAACTGCCCTCGGGAAAGGTCTCCTCTAGGGTCCGCAGGGCTTCGTCCCAGGTCTCCACTGGGTGATCGCTGCCGACGTAGTCGAGAATGCGCTGCAAGCCGCTGGACTCGTAGACCGGGCCGATGTCGTTGATCACCGCGCCGCGCAGGGCGGAGGGCATGACCACGCCCAGGCCGAAGGTCAGCAGCCCCCCCATGGAGGTGCCGACCGCCACGAAGCCGTGCAGGCAGAGCGCCGCGCAAACCTGCTGGATATCCTCCAGGTACTGCCGGGGATTGTAGTTGAGCGGCTCGGGATCGAAATCCGAGCGGCCCCGGCCCCGGAAATCGAAGGTCACCACGCGCCGCTTGCCGGAATGACGGCGCGCCAGCGTCTCGAAGTCCCAGGCGTTGCGGGTCAGACCGCTGAGGCAGAGCAGAGGCGTTCCTTCGGCCCGGCGGGAGCCCCACTCCTCGACATGGAGGGTGAGGCCGTCGCGCATGGCTATGCGCCAGACCTTCGGGCCCTCGGGTATCTCCAGCGCGCCTTCCGGACCCGACAAGTCTCAGTCCCCGTTCTCTTCGCGCAGCGGCAGGGGCAGTTCGTCCAGCGTGTGGATCACGGCCTTGGGCTCGCCGGGCAGCTTCTCCCACTGCTTGGCGAAACGGTTGAGCCAGCAGACGGAAAAGCCGAAATGCGCGGCCCCGGCTGCATCCCAGGCGTTGGAGGAGACAAAGCAAATCTCAGAGGGTTTCACCCCCAGCCTGTCGACGGCCAGTTGGTAGACCTTGGGATGGGGCTTGAAGACCCCGACTTCCTCGACGGAGAGGTTCTCGTCCAGCAGGGACGCCAGGCCCGCGGAGTCCACCGCGGAGCTCAACATGCGCGGCTCTCCGTTGGAAAGGATCGCGGTCTTGATCCCGGCCTCTTTCAGCCGCTTCAGGCAGTCCGGCACCTCGGGATAGGCGTCGAGCCGGAGATAGAGCTCCATGAGGTCGTCCCGCAGCTCCTGGCTGGTCAGGCCGTAGGCTTCCATGGCGAAGTCCAGGGCATCGCCGGTCACCTTCCAGAAATCGACATGAGCGGGCATCAGCGCGCGCAGCCAGGTGTACTCCAGCTGCTTCTGACGCCAGAGGTTGGAGAGCGCCTCGCTGTTGGTGCCGATGCGCTCGGCGAGCTTGGAGGCCGCGGAGTGCACGTCGAACAAGGTGCCGTAGGCATCAAAAACACAGGCCTTCTTGTCGGCCCAGGACTCATCGCTCATGGCTCGGCTCCCAGAGGTGTCGTCACAGCTGAGCTGTCGTCACAGCTTAGGACGAAAGGTTATCGAAGCGCGTCGGGCAACAACAGGGCGTATTGCTCGCCAGGCTGAAGGCGCTGGCGATAGACCACCATGGCCTCCAACACGCGCTGAACGTAGTTTCGGGTCTCATAGAACGGGATGCGCTCGATCCAGTCGATGGCCCCGTAAGGGTCGGAGGGCGGCGCGCCGAAACGCTCCAGCCATTCGTCGACCCGGCCCGGTCCGGCGTTGTAGGCGGCGATCGCCAGAATGTGCTGACCGTCGTAGCGCTCCAGCATCTCGGCCAGATAGTGCCGCCCGAGGGCGACGTTGTAGTCGGGGTCCTCGGTCAGCCGTGCGGAGTCGTAGCGCAGCCCCGCCTTGGGCGCGGTCCGCTTGGCGGTGCCGGGCATCAACTGCATCAGGCCGCGCGCGCCGACCCGGCTTACCGCTTTCTTGTTGAAGAGACTCTCCTGCCGGATCAGGCCCAGCACCAGAGCGGGCTCAGGCGTTCCGGCGAGGCTGGTCATGTCGACCGGGGCCACCGGCGGGGTCGGGTAAAGGAAATCGGCCAGATAGATGTTCTCGGTCTGGGCCGTCTTGGCGGTCAGCAGCGCCAGGTCGGGACGCTCCGCGTCCAGGGCCAGTTCGGCCACCATGCGATAGGCCTCGGGCGTCTTCGCCTCGTCGCGCAGTCCGACCAGGAAGGCATTGATCCGGTCGTTCTCCTGGTAGCGGGCGAGGCTGCGGATAAGCTGCACTCGGTCGGTCGCCTCGAAGGCGCTGCGGCCTTCCGCCGTGGCGCCCGGCGCTTCGGCCGTCACGGGCCAGACCCGGAGCTGCCGGATGCCCGCCTCCGCGGCGCCCAACTGCCCGTAGAAGGTTGTGGTCTGCTCGGCTGCCTTCAGATACCAGGCTTTCGCCTTTTCGGCATCTCCCGCCGCCGCGGCGGCCCGCCCGGCCCAGTAGGCGGCGCGGCCCAGGCTGATGGGTGTGCCGACGTTCTCATAGAGCGTCTCGAAGTGGCTCAGCGCGAGAGCGGGCTTGTCCTGATAGCGCAGCGCCAGCCAGCCGGCCAGCCACTCGCCCTGAGCGAAGCCGAGACCCCGGTCCATCCCATGGTTGATCGAGAGGCGGTAGGCGAGGTCGATGCGCCCCTCGTCGAGAGCTTCGCGCGCGGCCCAGTGGCGCATGCGCCACCAGCGCTCCGCATCGCCGAGGTCGGCGGGCGGGGGATCGAGAATCTCCACCACCCCCTCCACGCGGTTGCGCCGCAAGCGCCAGTCCGCCCGCTCGTAGAGCAGGCCGGGGTCGTTCTGGAGGCTCTCCGGAACGGCGCGAATGGCTGCGTCCACGCCGACCTGATTCAAGGCGAGCCGCAGCCGCGCCTCGGCCAACTCGGGATAGCCGCTGCCGAGACGGTTCGCCTGACGTTTGGCCCCGGCCTGATCGCGCCGCCAGAGGAGCGTTTCCAGGCGCGCCAGATTGTCGTCCCGGGTCAGCAGGTTGCCGTAGCGGCTGAGCAGCAGGCGTTCCTGCTCCGCGTCGAGCGAGTGGGACCGCCATGTCTGAACCAGGCGCGTCTTCAGGGCGTCCGTCTCGCCGCGGCGCTGATGGAGTTCCAGGGCCAGAAGCGCGCCTTCGGTGCTGACCGGCGGATGCGCCTGGAACCAGCCAGCGAGACCGGCATCGTCCAGGATCGCTGAGCCCTCGTGAAGGCGCTTCTCGGCCTCGGCGACGAGCGAGCTTTCATAGGGCCAGCCGGGATGCCGGGCGAGAAAGGCGGAGAGTTCGGAAAAGCTCGGCTCTTCGCTGTCGGCGACGGCCGCACGCCAGAGCAGGTAGCTCTCCAGCAAGGGCTCGTTCAGCGGCCCCAGCAAAACCTGGGCATCGCGGAGCTTGCCTTCATCGGCGAGATCAAGGGCGGCCTGCACCACCGCCGAGGCGGCGAGGGTTGGGCCCGCCTTCTCCATATTGTTCTCGGCCCGGAGTTGGCCCGGCTGGGAAAGCGCCCCTCCGCCAAGCAGGACGCTGGCGAGAAGGCAGGCGGTGAGAAGTTCGAGAGGGCGGGTGCGCATCACGTCATGGGTCTCCTGACCGGACCTAGCCGGAAGCACCATCCTAAAGGCCCGCTGGAGTCCGGACAACGCGCCGCCGCTCACTCTTGCGTTACATTTTTGGGGCGGCTTGCGGCGGCAAGACCTTAAGATTATGGTGCGCCCCTCAAAAGCGCCGCATCCCGCCGATGCGACGGGCGTTTTTTAAGGTTCTCTAGCAGGAATGAAGAAGCCATGTCCGGTCCCATGTTTCGCGGTTCGATCACCGCGCTCATAACTCCCTTCACCGAAGACGGTGTCGATGAGAGCGCCTTCCAGTCCTTCGTGGAGTGGCAGATCGAAGAGGGTACGCAGGCCCTTGTGCCTTGCGGCACGACGGGCGAGTCGCCCACCCTCAGCCATGAAGAGCACAAACGCGTCGTGGACCTTTGCGTGGAGGCCGCGAGCGGCCGCGTGCCCGTGATCGCGGGCACCGGCTCCAATTCGACGGTGGAGTGCATCGAGCTGACCCAGTCGGCCAAGGAGTCGCGCGCCGATGCGGCCCTGGTGGTGACGCCTTACTACAATAAGCCGTCTCAGGAAGGGCTCTACCTGCACTACAAGGCGATCCACGATGCGGTCGATCTGCCGATCATCATCTACAACATCCCGGGGCGCTCGGTGATCGACATGACGGTCGAGACCATGAAGCGTCTGTCGGAGTTGCCGCGCATCGTCGGCGTCAAGGACGCGAGCAACGACCTGACCCGCCCGATCAATACGCGTCTGGCCTGTGGCCCGGATTTCTGCCAGCTCTCCGGCGAGGACGGCACCATCGTGCCGTTCCTGGGAGCCGGCGGTCACGGCTGCATCTCGGTCACCTCCAACGTGGCGCCCCGGCTCTGCCGGGCCATGCACGACGCCTGGGCGGCGGGCGACCCGAAGGGCGCGCTGGCGATCAACGACCGCCTGATGCCGCTCAACCGGGCGCTCTTCTGCGAGACCAGCCCGGCGCCGGTCAAGTTCGGCGCAGAGTTGCTGGGTCAGTCGAATCACCGCGTGCGTCTGCCGCTGGCGCCGGCCAGCGAGAACGCCAGGACCCTGGTCCGCGAGGCCATGATCCACGCCGGTCTGCTCAACGGCTAACGGAGCGGGCAAGGTATAGGTATCGAATAGAAGCGGGAGACAAGAGATGGCGGGCAAGGCATCGCGCCCCATCGCGGTCAACCGCAGGGCGCGCTACGAATATTTCATCGAGGAGACCTTCGAGGCCGGCCTGGTTCTGCTGGGCACGGAGGTAAAGGCGCTGCGCGAAGGCCACGGCTCCATCAAGGAGGCCCATGCCGCGGAGATGTCTGGCGAGATCTATCTGATCAACGCTCACTTCTCCGAATACGCGCCGGCGTCGCGCAGCAACCATGAGCCGCGCCGCCCGCGCAAGCTGCTGCTCCATAAGCGTGAGCGCAACAAGCTCCTGGGCCAGCTGCGTGAGAAGGGCGTGACGCTGGTGCCGCTCTCGCTCTATTTCAACGAGCGCGGGATCGTGAAGTTGGAACTGGGTCTGGCGCGCGGCAAGAAGAAGGCCGACAAGCGCGAGACCGAAAAGAAGCGCGATTGGGAGCGTCAAAAGGCCCGCGTGATCCGCGAGTACAGCTAACGCCGTCCCTCCTTCAGGGCTTCGAAAACCGCCTCAAACATCTCCGGCGTCAGCCGTCCGGTGTTCGTGTTGTAGCGCGAGCAGTGATAGCTGTCGGCCAGCAGGATCCCACCCGGAAGGCGGTGCTGAGCGCCGTGCGCGAACTTGTAGGCGCTCTTCTTCTGGCCGAGCGCCGTCAGCACCGCTCCATGCGCCACCCCGCCCAGCGCGACGATGGCGTGCAAGGCCGGGCGCAGCCGCTCGATTTCCGACCGCAGATAGCTATTGCAGCTTCGGATCTCCGCTGTGGTGGGCTTGTTCTCGGGTGGCACGCAGCGCACGGCGTTGGTGATGCGGCAGTCCCGCAGCGTCAGGCCGTCTTCGGGATGGGAGCCGTAGCGACCGTGCGCCCAGCCGAACTTGATGAGCGTCGGGTAGAGAAGATCGCCCGCATAGTCGCCGGTGAAGGGGCGCCCCGTCCGGTTGGCCCCCTTCAGGCCGGGCGCCAACCCGACGATCAGCAGGCGGGGCAGGGGTTCGCCGAAGCTCGGCACGGGGGCATTGAAGAAATCCCGGTGGCGCGCGCGGTTCTCATCCCGGAAGGCCGCGAGGCGCGGACAGATCCGGCAATCGCCATCCGGTTCGCCGGAAGGTGTGTTCTCAGATCGGATTGCGGTTCTCCGGGCCATGACGCCAGCCCTCAATCGTCGTAGATCTCGTCGTCCTCCTGGTAGTCGTCCGCCGGCGTCATGCGCGGCCTGCGCTGGCCGCCGTCCCCGCCGCTGCGTGCGATCTCCTCGGTCAGCCCGTTCAGGTCGACGAAGCGGTCGGCCTGGCGGCGCAACTCGTCGGCGATCATGGGCGGCTGGGTCTGGATCGTGGAGATGACCGTCACCTTGACGCCCTTGCGCTGCACCGCCTCGACCAGGCGGCGGAAGTCGCCGTCGCCGGAGAAGAGGACGATATGATCCAGGTGCTCGGCCCGAGGCGTCGGTGAACTCCTTGGTCGGCTTGGTCACCATGGTGTAGCCGTTGTAGTCGAGCCAATCGACCAGCGGGCGGATCGGGGAGTACTCCTGATCCTCGATCAGCGCCGTGTAGTAGAAGGCGCGGATCAGATGCGCCTTTTCCCCGAAGAAGGTCATCAGACGCTTGTAATCAATGTCGAAGCCCAAGGACTTCGAAGTCCCATAGAGATTCGCGCCGTCAATGAAGAGCGCGACTTTCTCATGCGGGTAAAACTGCAAGGACATACCTGCCAAATCCCTTTATCAAAGTTTCGCGGGCCGCACCTTGAAAGAAAGATGCTAAGCCGATTAATTATCTTATTGAAATCAAACGAAATATTCTGCGGTTTTCGTTGAAATCACGCCTTTGATGGCACACAATTAATCTGTAGCAAATTAGCTGCCGGATCAACGGCTTATATTAGGAGCATGATACTTATAGCGTTAGGAGCCAATCTGCCACACCCGCGCTACGGCGCCCCCAGGGAGACGCTGGAGGCCGCGCTGCGCGCGCTGGAAGAGCGGGGCGTCGTCATACTGCAGCGTTCTCGCTGGTATCGCAGCCCCGCCTGGCCCCCGTCCGATCAGCCGGACTACGTGAACGGCGCGGTACAGGTCACCTGCGACCTTTCGCCCGAAGAGACCCTGGGGCTGTTGCATGAGGTTGAGGCCGGGTTCGGGCGCCGCCGGGCAGAGACCAATGCGGCCCGCGTCCTGGACCTGGACCTCCTCGCGTATCATCAGGAACAGCGGGACGGACGCGACGGGCTGCAACTGCCGCACCCGCGTCTGGCCGAGCGCGCCTTCGTGCTGCTGCCCTTGATGGAAGTGGCGCCCGGCTGGCGTCACCCGGTGACCGGGGCCAGCGTGGCGGAGATGGCGCGCGCTCTGCCCAAGGACGACAGCATCTCACTCCTGGAGAAAGAGCCGGGTTGAAAGCGGGGCTAAAGCATGACAAAGCGGGCTTGCATGCCCCCTGAACGCCGCTTATAGTCCGCGACCTTGATTTCAGGCGGTCCGCACCGGCTTTGCCGCTGCCGCGATCCCTCAGCTTAAAGGAGCTTTAGAACCCATGGCACGCGTTACCGTCGAAGATTGCGTAACCAAGGTTCCCAACCGTTTCGATCTGGTTCTGCTGGCCGGTCAGCGCGCCCGCGAGATTTCCGCCGGCGCGCCGCTCACCATCGACCGCGACCGCGATAAGAACCCGGTCGTCGCGCTGCGCGAGATCGCCGAGGAGACGGTGAGCCTGGAGACCCTGGAGGAGAGCATCGTCAGCGGTCTTCAAAAGCACAACGAGCGCGACGAGCCTGAAGAGGAAGTCGCAGCCGAGAGCGAAGCAGCCGGCGAGGAAAGCCCCGTCGCCGAAAGCGATGAGGCGAGCGCTGCGGCCGAAGACGATCCCGCAGCGGCTCTCGGCATGATCTTCGAAGACATCACGGCCGAGGACCTGGAAAAGCGCGAGGACTGATCGCGGTAATCCCGGCTACTTTGCGGCCCGGAACAGGGGCGCGGTGGAGATTTCTCCGCCGCGCCTTTTTCTTTGCGCCGAAAAGCGCTGCTTGGGGCTGGTGTCCGCGCTGCGCTAGGCTTACATCTAGAATACGAGATGTCTCAGTGATTTGAGGTCCATGGCGCGTCAAAACATCATGCGGCAGGTGGAACTGGTCGAGCGGGTCAAATCCTATGACCCGGACGTCGACGAGGACGCGCTCAACCGCGCCTACGTCTTCGTGACCAACGCCCATGGGCACCAGCGCCGCGCCTCGGGCGATCCCTACTATTCGCACCCTATCGAGGTGGCCGGAATCCTGACCGAGCTGAAGCTCGACGAGGCGACCATTCTGACCGCCCTGCTGCATGACATCGTCGAGGACACCAATACGCCGGTCTCGGAGATCGAAGAGCTCTTCGGTCCGAAGGTCGCCCGGTTGGTCGACGGCGTCACCAAGCTGTCTCAGCTGGAACTGAAGTCGGAGCGCAGCAAGCAGGCCGAGAACTTCCGCAAGCTCTTCATGGCCATGTCCCAGGACATCCGAGTCCTGGTGGTCAAGCTGGCAGACCGTTTGCACAACATGCGCACGCTGCACTTCATCGAGTCGGAGGAGAAGCGCCGCCGGATCGCCAAAGAGACCATGGAGATCTACGTGCCCCTGGCCGAGCGCATCGGCCTGCACCGCTTCAAGGAAGAACTCGAGGATCTGGCGTTCAGCCAGCTCAATCCCGATGCGCGGGACTCCATCCTGACCCGTCTGGGCTTCCTGAAGGAGAAGGGCGGCGACCTGACCCTGCGCGTCATCGACAGGCTGCAGCGCGATGTCGCCGAGGAGGGCATCGAGGCCTGGGTCTCCGGGCGCATCAAGTCGGCTTATTCGATCTGGCTGAAGATGCAGCGCCGCAACGTCACCTTCGAGCAGCTCTCGGACATCATGGCCTTCAGGATCGTGGTCAAGTCCGTGGCCGACGCCTACCAGGTGCTGGGCGTCCTGCACAGCCGCTATCCCGTCGTGCCGGGGCGCTTCAAGGACTACATCTCGACACCCAAGCCAAACGGCTACAAGTCGCTCCACACCGGCCTGATCGGCCCGGAGCAGCAGCGCATCGAGGTGCAGATCCGCACCCGCGAGATGCACGAGTACGCCGAACTCGGCGTCGCCGCCCACTGGGCCTACAAGGAAGGCGTCCCCAACGTCGACGGCAAGCAGTACCGCTGGGTGCGCGAGCTGCTGGACATCCTGGAGCATGCCTCCGATCCGGAGGAGTTCCTGGAGCACACCAAGCTGGAGATGTTCCACGACCAGGTCTTCTGCTTCACGCCGCGCGGCGAGATCATCGCGCTGCCTCGTGGGGCCTGTCCGGTGGACTTCGCCTATGCGGTTCACTCCGACCTTGGCGACACCTGCGTCGGGGCCAAGGTGAACGGACGCGTCGTGCCGCTTCGCTATCAGCTTCAGAACGGCGATCAGGTCGAGGTCATGACCTCGCGCGCGCAGACGCCCTCGCCGGACTGGGAGAAGTTCTGCGTCACCGGCAAGGCACGTGCGCGCATCCGCCGCTTCATCCGGCAGAAGAAGCGCGGCGAGTATATGGAGCTGGGCCGCGAAGTCCTGCACCGCAAGTTCAAGGAGGAGGGGCTGGAAGCCACCGAGAAGGGGCTGGCCGGCGTGCTCTCGAAGTTCCGCCTCGATCAGTTGGAGGATCTCTACGCCGAGGTGGGGGCCGGGAACCTCACCGGACGGGAAGTCATGCTGGCGGTCTTTCCCGGCCTGAAGGAAAAGCAGCGCAAGCTGAAGCAGGAGCCCAAGGAGGGGCCCAAGACCAAGCGTTCCGAAAAGCACAAGTACGGGAACGGCATTCCGATCGAAGGCCTCATTCCCGGCATGGCCGTGCACTACGCCCAGTGCTGTCACCCCTTGCGCGGCGACCGTATCGTCGGGATCGTCAACACCGGCAAGGGCGTGACCGTCCACACCATCGACTGCGACACGCTGGAGGCCTTCCAGGACATGCCGGAGCGCTGGATCGACCTCTCCTGGTCCGACAGCGTCGCGGGCGACGACCTTCAGATGGGCCGCCTGCATCTCGTGGTCGCCAATGAGCCCGGCGGGCTCGGCAACCTCTCGACCGTCATCGGCAAGCACGGCGGCAACATCTCCAACCTGAAGTTCACCAACCGCAAGCCCGATTTCTTCGAGATGTTGGTGGATGTCGAGGTTCACGACGCCAAGCATCTGGTCGACATCATCGCCGCGCTGCGCGCCACGCCCGCCGTCTCCATGGTGGAGCGGCAGCGCGGGTAGCAGCGTTTCCGTCGGCGGAAGAGGCGCTGGGCCCTTGCCTTCGCCAGGTTTTTGCAGAGATAACAGGGCATGCTGTTTCGCCGCCGTTCACCCTTGCCGGTCTTCTCCAAACTGCGCCACATGGTCTGGCCACGCGCGGGGTGGCGGCGTGCGGCCATCTACGTATCGCACAGGGTGCGGCGTCTGCCGGGCTCCCCGTCGCACATCGCGGCCGGTTTCGCCTGCGGCGCCGCCGTCTCCTTCACGCCCTTTCTGGGTTTGCACTTCGTCTCGGCCGCTCTCCTGGCGCTGCTCCTGCGGGGATCGCTGCTCGCCTCTGCGATCGGGACCGTGGTCGGCAACCCCTGGACCTTCCCTTTCATCTGGGCTTGGTCCTACGCGCTGGGTTGTCTGGTGCTGGGGACCGAGCATCAGGCCTGCGTCCATGATTCCCTCTCCTTCTCCAACCTGGAGGGCTCGCCCTTCACGACGGAGTACCTTCGGGACAACATCTTGATCCTGGGTATTCCCTTGACCATTGGCGGCCTGCCGACGGCGGTGCTCGCCTGGTTCCTGTTCTACTGGCCGATCAAGGGGGCGGTGGCCTCCTATCAGAAGGCCCGGCGCGCCCGGCTGGAGAACCCGCGCTTCAAGCGCCGCGCCCAGAAGGTCAGGGAAAAGCTGAAGGAGCGCGCCAAGCGCGAAGCTGCCCGCAGCAGCGAAACCGCCGATATGGAAAGCAAGCCATGAACACAGCAAGCAAGCCGGGCGACCTGCGCCTCGGCGTCAACATCGATCACGTGGCCACCATCCGCAACGCGCGCGGGGGCCTGCATCCGGACCCTCTGCGGGCGGCGGCCCTGGCCGCGGCGGCGGGGGCCGATGGCATCACCGCGCACCTGCGCGAGGACCGTCGCCACATCTCCGACTACGACATCGCGCGGCTCAGTGAAGAGATCGACCTACCGCTCAATCTGGAGATGGCGGCGACCGACGAGATGCTGAAGATCGCGCTGCGCCACAAACCGCACGCCGCCTGCATCGTGCCCGAAAAGCGCGAGGAGGTGACGACCGAGGGCGGCCTCGATGCCGCCGGGAGCGCAAAGCAGCTGACCCCCTTCGTCTCGGCGCTCGGCGGCGCGGGCATCCGGGTCTCGCTCTTCATCGATCCCGACGAGCGGCAGTTGGAGGCGGCGAACCACATGGGCGTGCCCGTGGTGGAGCTTCACACCGGCTCCTTCTGCGAGGCCTTCCAGGAAGACCCTGAGGGGGAGGCGGCGAAAGCCGAGCTGGCGCGGCTTCGCGAGGGCGCTCTCCTGGCCCAGCAACTGGGCATCGAATGCCACGCCGGTCACGGCATAACCTTCGATAGCGTGACCCCTGTGGCGGCGATCCCTGGCCTGATGGAGCTCAATATCGGACACTTCCTGATCGGCGAGGCGATCTTCATCGGCCTGGAAGCCTCGATCCGCCGCATGCGCCAGCTCATGGACGCCGCGCGGAGCGGGGCCGCCGCGCAGTAACGGAGTTCAAGCGAGATGATCCTTGGCATCGGCAACGACCTGATCGACATACGCCGGGTGGAAAAGACGCTGGAGCGTTTCGGTGACCGCTTTACCCAGCGAGTCTTCACCGAGGTGGAGCGCCAGAAGTCCGATCGCCGCAAGGAACGCGCCGCGAGCTACGCCAAGCGGTTCGCAGCCAAGGAGGCCTGCGCGAAGGCGCTGGGCACCGGCGTGCCGCGTCGCGGCGTGCACTGGCAGCACATGGGGGTGGTCAACCTTCCGGGCGGCAAGCCGACGATGGCCCTGATCGAGGGGGCCGAGCGCCGCCTGGCTGAGTTGCTGCCCAGCGGCATGAAAGCGCAGATCGATGTCACCATCACCGACGATTATCCTCTCGCGCAGGCCTTCGTCATCATCTCAGCCGTGCCTTTGCCGGAAGGCGAGGACTAGGCGGCGCTGGACGCATCTGGCGCGGGCCGCTAGAAAGACGCGAATTCCGCTTCTGCGCGCCCTTGACTGTACGGCGCTCCCTGAAGCGCCCCACAAAGATTGAGGCGAATGAGCATGGCCGAAGAAAACGACGGCGAGAGCGAGAAGCAGACCGCGCAACAAAGCGCGCAGCGGAGCAGTGCTCACAAGAGGGGCGGCTTCGTCGAGACCTTGAAGACGATCGTCTATGCGGTCCTGATCGCGCTTCTCGTGCGGACCTTCGCCTATGAGCCCTTTACGATTCCGTCCGGCTCCATGCTGCCGACGCTTCTGATCGGGGATTACCTCTTCGTCTCCAAGTTCAGTTATGGCTACAGCCGGCATGCCCTGCCGATGAGTCCAAACCTCTTCGAAGGACGGATTCTGGGCAGCGAGCCCGAGCGCGGCGACGTGGTGGTCTTCAAATTGCCGCGTGACGGCAAGACCGACTACATCAAACGTGTGATCGGGCTGCCGGGCGACCGCGTTCAGGTCTCCGAAGGCCGCCTCTATATCAACGATCAACTTGTCGAGCGCGAATCCCTGGGTGAAGTGCTTGTGACGCGCGGCTCGGGCTACAGCGAGCGCGTCACGGAGTACATCGAGACCTTGCCGGGGGGCCGCAAGCACAAGATCTGGGAGCGCTCCGACAACGGCTCGCTGGACAACACACAGGTCTACGTGGTGCCCGAGGGGCATTTCTTCGCCATGGGTGACAACCGCGATTCCTCCCAAGACAGCCGCGTTCTGAGCGCGGTCGGTTACGTGCCGATGGAAAATCTTGTCGGCCGGGCGGAGGTCCTCTTCTTCTCCAAGCAGGAGGACAAGTCGATTCTGGCCGTTTGGGACTGGCCGGAGTCCATCCGCTGGGGACGCATCTTCGATGGCATCCAATAGCACCGATAAGAGCGGCGCGGCGCTGGACGGTCTGGCGGAGAAGCTGGGCCATCGCTTCACCGACAGCAGATCCCTCCAGCGCGCCTTGACGCACTCCAGCGCCTCTGGGGCTGCTGGCGCGCAAGGCAGCTACGAGCGCTTGGAGTTTCTGGGCGACCGGGTCTTGGGCCTTGTGGTGGCCGACCTGCTGTTGCGCCGCTTTCCCGAGGAAAGCGAAGGGTCGCTCGCCAAGCGCTTCGCCTATCTGGTCAGCGGGGAGATTCTCTCCCAAGTGGCGCGCGATATCGGTCTTGGCGAGTTCATCGCCTTTTCGCGCGGCGAGGCGGACGCGGGTGGCAGCGAGAACCCGGCCATCCTCGCCGATGTCATGGAGGCGGTGATCGCCGCGCTCTACCGTGACGGCGGTTTGGAGGCCGCGCGGGGCTTCATCGAGCCGCAGTGGCGCCCCCTGGTGGAAGCGGACTTGAAGCCGCCCCGCGAGCCCAAGACGGCGCTTCAGGAATGGGCCCAGGGGCAGGGGCTCCCGCTGCCGCGTTATGAGGAGGTTGGACGGGACGGCCCGGCGCACGACCCGCGCTTTTCGATCCGCGTGGTGATCGAGCGCAAGGGCGGCACCCTTTCCGGCGAGGGTGAAGGCCGCTCCAAGCGCATGGCGGAGCAGGCGGCGGCCAGCGCTCTGCTGGAGCAGCTAGAAAAGGAGCAGGCGCGATGACCCACTGCGGCTTCGTCGCTGTGATCGGCGCGCCCAACGCCGGCAAGTCGACCCTGGTCAACGCCCTGGTGGGCTCCAAGGTCTCCATCGTCACCCACAAGGTTCAGACCACGCGCAATCAGGTGCGCGGCATCGTCATGGAGGGCGATGCGCAGATCGTGCTTGTGGACACGCCTGGCATCTTCGAGCCCAAGCGCCGCCTGGAGCGCGCCATGGTGCGCGCGGCCTGGGCCGGGGCCGAGGACGCGGACGTTGTGATGCTGGTCTACGACGCGGCGCGCAAGAAGCTGGACGCCGACACCCGGCGCATCGTCGATCAGATCAAGAAGAGCGGACGCAAGGTGGTGCTGGCGCTCAACAAGGTCGATCTGATCCGGCGGGACAAGCTGCTGGAGCTCGCGGCCCTCTTCGACGCCGAGGGATGCTTTGAGGACATCTTCATGATCTCCGCGGCGACCGGTGACGGCCTCGACGATCTGCGGCGCTACCTCGCCGGGCGCATGCGCGAGGGGCCCTGGCTCTTCCCCGAGGATCAGGCCGCGGACATGCCGCTCAGGCTGCTGGCCTCGGAGATCACGCGCGAGAAGCTCTTCCTGCAGCTTCATGAGGAACTGCCCTACAACCTGACGGTCGAGACCGACAACTGGGAAGACTTCAAGGACGGCAGCGCCAAGATCCAGCAGACGATCTACATCGGGCGGGAGAACCAGAAGCCCATCGTGATCGGGAAGGGGGGTGCGCGCATCCGCAAGGTGCGCGAAGACGCCCAGCAGGAGATGCAGGCGCTTCTGGAGCGGCCCATCCACCTCTTCCTCTTCGTCAAGGTGCGCGAGAACTGGATCGAAGACCCCGAGCGCTACCGCGACCTCGGCCTAGAGTTCAAATCGTGATCCAATAGCCCCATGATCGAGTGGAGCGAGGAGGGCTATCTGGTGGCGCTGCGCCCGCATGGCGAGGATGCGGCGATCATTCAGGTGCTGACCGAGAGTCGCGGTCGCGTTGCGGGCTTGGTGCGGGGTGG
Source organism: Limibacillus sp. (assembly GCA_037379885.1). Lineage (NCBI taxonomy): Bacteria > Pseudomonadati > Pseudomonadota > Alphaproteobacteria > Rhodospirillales > Rhodovibrionaceae > Limibacillus > Limibacillus sp. Next base: position 37,817 of record JARRJC010000013.1, on the reverse strand, counting down.
ACAGGGACGCCGCCTCTCCGGCGTGCTGCAACTCGGCAATCGCCTTCAGGCGAGCTGGAAGGCGCGGCTGGCCGACCAGCTCGGCAGTTTTCAGGTGGAGTTGCAGCAGGCGAACGCCGCCCGGTTCCTGAGCGCACCGGACCGTCTGGCGGCCCTAAGCGCGGCCTGCGCCGTGATCGAGCAGGCGCTGCCCGAGCGCGAAGCCCATCCCAAGTGTTTCTCGGGATTCGAGGTGCTGCTGGAGGCGCTCGAAGGCGACCACTGGGCAGAAGTCTACGTTCATTGGGAGCTGGCGGTCCTGGCGGACCTTGGCTTCGGTCTCGACCTGACCTCCTGCGCCGTCACCGGGGAAACCGAGAACCTGGCCTTCGTCAGCCCGCGTTCCGGCCGGGCGGTGACTCGCGAGGCGGCCGGCCCCTATAAGGAGCGGCTCCTGCCCCTGCCGGGTTTTCTCGCCGGGCGCGGCGGAGGAGGGGCGCAGGAGATCGCCGAGGGCCTGGCGCTGAGCGGCTTCTTTCTGGAACAGAACATCTTCCACCCGCAGGACAGGCCGCTGCCGGCGGCGCGCCAGCGTCTGGCGGCGCGCTTCCCGCTGAATGAAGTCGAAAGGGGAGACGATCAGCTCGGCGGATAGAGGCTGGTCGCGCCGTCGATGATGAACTGAAGCGCCAGCGCCGCCAGGATCACCCCGGCCACGCGGCTGATTACGTTGATCCCCGTCATCCCCAGGAGCTTCATGATCTGGACCGAGAGCAGCAGGGTCACCAGCAGCGTCAGAAGCACCGCCAGCATGACGCCCAGGATCGCGGCCTGCATCACCAGGTCGCCGCTGGCGCGCGTCACCATCAGCACGACCGAGGTCAAGGAGCCGGGCCCGGCGATCAGTGGGATCGCCAGGGGGAAGACCGAGATGTCGTTGCGATGGCCGCTCTCCTCGTCCTCACCCGGCGTGGTGGAGCGCAGGCCGGACTGACGGGCCATGACCATGTCGATGGACAGGAGCAGCAGCAGGATGCCGCCAGCGATGCGGAAGGCCGCGATGCTGATGCCCATGGCCTCGAAGAGGTATTGGCCGACGATCCCGAAGACCAGCAGGATCAAGGTGCCGATGAAGACACCGCGCAGCGCCAGCCGACGGCGCTCAGCCGCCGTTGCGTCCGGGGTCAGTCCCGCGAAGATCGGCGCGTTGCCGACCGGGTCGATGACCACGAAAAAGGTGATGAAGGTGGCGATCAGGGTTTCGATCATCCGCCTTCTCTAGACCCGCCCTGTCCGGCGATCAAGCGGCCTTTTTGGCTCCGGCCGGCGTGAAGCGCTGTTCGGCCAAGCGGTCGGCAGCCTCGGAGGTCGCGATATCCTGCTGCTGCGCGAAGGTGAATATCTCGCGCAGCGTCCCGCCGATGCCCGCGATGTGGGCGAAGGCGGCCTCCTTGTCGTAGCGCTTGTCCTGGCCGGGCCGGGTCTCGTAGCTGATGTTGATCACGCCCCCGGCGTTAATGACGTAGTCGGGCGCATAGAGGATGCCGCGCTCCTTCAGCATGAAGCCGTGCTCGCGCCGGGCCAGCTGGTTGTTGGCCGAGCCCGCGACGACGCTGGCCTTCAGGGCCGGGATGCTCTCGTCGTTCAAGGTCGCGCCCAGTGCGCAGGGCGCATAGACTTCCGCCTCGGCCGAGACGATGGCGTCGGGGGCGGCGGTGGCCGCGCCGAAACGCTCCTTGGCCAGCGTTACCTGTTCCTGGTTCAGGTCGGTGACGATCAGCTCCGCGCCCGCTTCGTGCAGCAGGCGGCAGAGCTCGAAACCGACGTGGCCCAGGCCCTGCACGGCGACGCGGACGCCCTTCAGGTCGCTGGCGCCCAGACGGTGGGTGACAGCCGCCTTGATGCCGTGGAAGACGCCATATGCAGTGGCGGGCGAAGGATCGCCGGAGCCGCCGGCGGAGACGCCCGCGACATGGCTGGTGCGCTTGCCCATGGTCTCGACATCGGGCACGGAGATGCCGACGTCCTCGGCCACCACATAGCGCCCGCCCAGGCTCTCTACGAAACCGCCCAGCGCCTCGAACAGCGCGGGCGACTTGCCGCTGCGGGGATCGCCGATCACCACCGACTTGCCGCCGCCAAAGGGCAGACCGGCCAAAGCCGACTTGTAGGTCATGCCGCGCGACAGGCGCAGCACGTCGCCCAGCGCCTCGCCTTCCGAGGCGTAGGGCCACATGCGGCAGCCGCCCAGGGCGGGCCCGCGCGAACTGTTGTGAATCGCGATGATGGCGGAAAGGCCGCTGGCCGCGTCCCGGCAGAAGACCAGCTCTTCATGAGCGTCGAATTCCGGATGCGTGAAGACTGACATGCCTTTCGTCCCTCCGTATCTAAACAAGAGATGAGCGCTGCTTTCGGTCTGGAAAGCAGACCATCTGCTGTAAAAGATCGGTGCTCAGGAGGCGAGCGCGCAATCACAAAATGATGAGTGCGCCAAGAAAGAAAGGAAGCGTTATCAAAGAGTTGCGGGCTTCTCGAATGCTTCGAAAAGCCCGCCTCAAACGACAGAAACTTATCCGGCGGTCAGAAGCCCACCCGGCCTTCAAGCGAAGCTTCCAGCATTTCGCGGCAGTTCTGCTCGTCCAGCGGAATGGGATTGCCGCCCGCTGAGGGATCGACCACGGCCATGGCCGCGATCTCGTCGAGGCGCGCGTCGTCGACGCCGATATCGCCGAGGCGGTGGGGGATGCCGAGCTGCTCTCGCAGGGACAGCATCCAGTCCATGAAGCCGCCGAAGGTCGGCTGGTCGAGGCCGATGAAGGCCGCCAGGCGCTCCAGCTTGGGTTCGATGGCCTTCCGGTTGAAGGCCAGGACATAGGGCATGAAGACGGCGTTGGTCAGGCCGTGGTGGGTGTCGTAGAGCGCGCCCACCGGATGGCTGAGCGCGTGCACCGCGCCCAGGCCCTTCTGGAATGCTGTGGCGCCCATGGAGGCCGCGATCAGCATGTGCGCGCGCGCTTCGATGTCCTGACCGTCGGCGGTGGCGCGGGGCAGGAACTCCTTCACCAGCCGCGTGCCCTCAACGGCGATGCCCTCGGACAGTGGATGGAAGAAGGGCGAGCAATAGCCCTCCAGGCAGTGGGCCAAAGCGTCCATGCCGGTCGCCGCCGTCAGCTTGGGCGGCAGACCCAGGGTCAGGGCCGGGTCCGAGATCACGATGGAGGGCAGCATCTTCGGATGGAAGATGATCTTCTTGGTGTGGTCGCTCTCATCCACCAGGACGGAGGCGCGGCCGACTTCCGAGCCGGTCCCGGCGGTCGTGGGCACCGCCACGATGGGGGCGATACCCTCAGGGTCCGCCGCCTTCCAGTTGGAGCCGCGGTCCTCGAACTCCCAGACCGAACGGGTCTGGCCGGACATGAAGGCGATTGCCTTGGCGGCGTCGATCCCCGACCCGCCGCCAAAGGCGATCACGCCGTCGCAGCCGTTCTCGCGGTACACGGCGAGGCCGTCTTCCAGGTTCGTGCCCGTTGGGTTCGGCTTGATGTGCGCGAAGAGCACGGCCGAGCAGCCGTCATCCTCGCAGAGCGCCAGCGCGTCGCGAACCATCGGCAGCTCCGCAAGCCCGGGGTCGGTAACCAGCAGCGGGCGCTTCACGCCGAGGCTGGCGAGCGCGCGCGGCAGTTCCGCGATGCGCCCCACGCCAAAGCGGATTTGGGTCGGATAGCTCCAGTTGGCGGTCAGGCTCTGAGGATCGAAGCTCATGGCGCGGCGGCTCCTTGGCAGGCGGGCGGGATCATGTGACGTGTTTTCAGGCCCGCATTTCTTGGCACCGCTCGCGCCGCCGCGCAAGGCGTCTTGCGTATCAGAGCGCGCGTTCCAGGAAATCCAGGCGGTCCTGACCCCAGAAGATCTCTCCCTCCACGACATAAGAGGGCGATCCGAACACGCCGGCCTCCAGCGCTTCCTTGCTGAGCGCCTTGTAGCGCTCCTCCATCTCAGGCTGCTTTGCCGCGGTAAGGATGGCGGAGGCATCCAGCCCGCAGTCGCCGAGAATGGCGGCGAGGGTGTCCTCATCGGCGATGTTGCGTTCTTCGGCCCAGACGGCGCGCAGGATGGCGTGGGAAAGCTGATAACAGGCCTCGCTGGCCTCTCCGCCTTCGCTCGCGTCGGCTGTCGCGATGACGCAGTAGGCGGCCAAGCGCTCGTCGGCCGGGAAGTACGCGGGATGGATCGCGATCGGCTCGTTCAAGAACTTCGACCAGCGCTCCAGCTCCACCAGGCGGTAGGCCTGGCGCTGCGGGGCCCGCTTGGGCAGCGGGAGGCCACCCGATTCCGGAAAGATCATGGCGAGGCTCACCGGCTTGACCCGCAGGGTGGCGCCCTTGGCGTCCACGATCTGCTTCAGGCGCTTGCTGCCCAGGTAGGTCCAGGGCGACACCAGCGAGAGATAGTAGTCCACGGTCTTGGCCATTTCGTCTCTTTTCCTCCCGGTATTCTGCTGTGATAGCGTCCTGCGGCCCGTAGGGTAACGCGAAGGATGCGGTGGAGGCAGGGGATTTTTCCCAGCTTTCCCAACGAGTGAACAGACAGGAGGCAAAGGTGGTGACGAACTTGGGGGTTGTCGGCGTCGGACACATGACAGGGGCCATGGTCGAAGGCTGGGCGCGTCTGCCGGAGGGCGCGCGGCCACGCTTCCTGCTGTCTCCCCGCGGCGCCAAGGTCGCAGCGCGCCTCGCCGATACCTGCGGCGCGGAGATCATGGACAAAAACGAAACGGTCGTGCGCGACAGCGACGTGGTCCTGCTCGGCGTGCGGCCCGGACAGGTCGAGGAGGCCTACAAGGGCCTGCCCTGGCGCGAGGGGCAGCTCGCGATTTCCGTCATCGCGGGGGTCGGTATGGAGGCGCTCTCGGCGCTGGTCGCCCCGGCGCGGGTCGTGCGCTGCATGCCGGTGACCGCCTGCGCCTTCGCGGAGAGCCCGGTGGGGCTCTTCCCGCCGGACGGCGAGGCGGAGGCACTCCTCGCCCCCCTCGGCAGCGTTTCCGTGGTCGAGGAGGAGAGCGTCTTCGACCGCCTGGCGGTCCATGGCTGCACCTACGGATGGCTGATCGCCCTGGTCGACGAGATCGCCAAGTGGAGCGAGGAGGTCGGGCTGCCCCCGGAGGTCGCCCGCCGCCACGTCGCCCAGACCTTCCGGGCCGCGGGCACCACGGCGCTGGAAGACGGCACCCGCTCAGTGCAGGACATCTACGAGGAGATCGCCTCGCCGGGCAGCTTTACGCTCAAGGGGCTGGAAACCCTGCGCGACGGCAGGGCCTTCGACCCCTGGCGCGCCGCGCTGGAGCGCATCCGCAAGGAATACGAAGGCTAGCGCCGGGCTCTGTCGGATGCGGAAGATACCCCGCAGCAAAGGGGGTGCTAGCCTAGCGCGCCTCGCGTAGACTCTTCTGGAGAGGTTCGAGTCGCAAAACAGGGTCGAAGACGCGCGATAGGCGCTGCGCGGCCTTCGCCGAGGGAGAAAGCGGGAATGGACGAAGCGGCCATGACGAAGAAGGCGGGCGGTCCGCAGATTTTCGTCCTAGGCAACGAGAAGGGCGGGTCGGGCAAGTCGACGACCGCCATTCACCTCGCCGTAGCCCTGCTGCGCCAGGGCCGCAAGGTGGGCACCATCGATCTCGACGCCCGGCAGGGCACGCTGTCGCGGCTGGTCGAGAACCGGGAGGCCTTCGTCAAGGAAACCGGCCTTCGCCTGCCCTTGCCGCGCCATGCGCGGGTCTACCGCTCGCAGTTGCCCAACCGCGACGATGCGGAGGCCGAAGAGCGTCAGGTGATGGAGCAGGTCATGCAGTCCATGGCCGGTAGCGACGCCATCATCATCGACACGCCCGGCAGCGACTCCTACCTCTCGCGGCTCGGCCACATGCATGCGGACATCCTGATCACGCCGCTCAACGACTCCTTCCTCGACCTCGACGTGCTCGCCAAGATCGACCGGGAGGGAAAGCGGATCCTGGGCCCCAGCGTTTACAGCCAGATGGTCTGGGAGCAGCGGCAGATGCGCGCACGCATGAACCTTCCCCCGGTTGACTGGATCGTGATGCGCAACCGCCTGGCGCACCTGGACGCGCGCAACAAGCGCACCGTGGGCCGCCTGCTGGGCGAACTCTCCCGCCGAATCGGTTTCCGTTTGATGCCGGGCTTCGGCGAGCGCGTGATCTTCCGCGAGCTTTTCCCCAAGGGCCTGACCCTTCTGGACCTGCGCGAGAATGGGGCGGGCGTGAACCTGACCATGAGCCATCTGGCCGCCCGTCAGGAGGTGCGGCTGCTCCTGGACGAACTCGGTCTGGCCGAGCGTGAGCTGGAGCCACAGACTGGAACCGGCTGACCCGCTACACTATCTCTCTAGGGGTAATGGAAAGCGCCGGACTTAGAGGCGCTTAAAGGGAGAGCATGAGCGGAAAGTCAAAGCTGCCGGAAGGCGCTTCCAGCAAGTCGGAGGTCTCTGAATTCCTGACCAAGGTGCAAACCCTGGCGCCGCGTGGCGAGGGTCAGGGGCGCGGACGTCTGATCTTCGCGCTCGACGCCACGGCGTCCCGCCAGCATTCCTGGGACAGCGCCATGAACATTCAGGCCGAGATGTTCGACGCCACCTCCAAGCTTGGCGGGCTGGAAGTGCAACTCGCCTACTACCGCGGCTTTGGCGAGTTCAAGGCCAGCGGGTGGGAGAAGGACGGCAAAGGACTGCTGCGCCGCATGACGGCGGTGCACTGCCTGGCCGGGCGCACTCAGATCGCAAAGCTCCTGAACCACGCCCTCAAGGAGACCGACAAGAAACGCGTGGGCGCGCTGGTGTTCATCGGCGACGCCATGGAGGAGGACATCGACCGGCTCGGCCATCTGGCGGGCAAGCTGGGGCTGAAGGGCCTGCCGTGCTTCCTGTTTCACGAGGGCGCCGACCCGGTCGCTCAAGGCGCCTTTCAGCAGATCGCCCGCCTTTCCGGCGGCGCCTGTTGCAGCTTCGACGCGCGCAGCGCCAAGGAGCTGCGCGACCTGCTTTCCGCCGTCGCGGTCTACGCCGCGGGCGGCAGGCGGGCGCTCAGCGATTTCTCGAACGAGCGCGGCGGGGCGGTGCTGAAGCTGACCCACCAGATGCGTTCCTAAACGGACCGGGGCAGGGGACAAGAGTATGGTTCTGGCGTACGTCTTCCTCGCGATCTGCCTTTTGGTGGGCGGGGCGCTGCTGCTCCGCTGGTTCGCCCAGGCTCCCCCGGGGACGATCAAGAAGACTCTGCTCTGGACCATCGGCATCATCGCGCTCTGCGGCGTGCTGGTGATGGTCTTCCTGAAGCGCTACCAACTCGCCCTCTACTTCGCGCCCTTGCTTCTTCCCTTCCTGCTACAGGCGCCGTCCTTCTGGCGGCGCTATAAAGCCGCGCGCGGCGGCTCCAAAGGTCAGAGTTCCAGCGTCAACACCCGGGTCCTCCGCATGACCCTGGATCATGACAGCGGCCTTATGGAAGGCGAGGTGCTGGAGGGTCCCTACGAGGGCCGCGTGCTGAGCGAGCTTTCCCTGGCCGAATTATTGGAGCTCTGGCGCTACTGCGCAGAGGCCGATGCGGATTCGCTCGCCGTCCTCGAAGCCTACCTCGACCGCACACGCGAGGAGGATTGGCGCGCGCGTCTAGACGCCGAGGACGAAGTCGCGAGCCGGGAGCGCCGCGGGCGCCAGGGGAGCGAATCGGGTGGCGGCGCAGCGAGGAGCTCAGGCACGATGGACCGTGAAGAGGCGCTGGCCGTGCTGGGGCTTTCCGAGGGCGCAACTGAGTCCGACATCAAGGCTGCTCACCGGCGGCTGATGCGCCAGGTCCATCCCGATCATGGCGGATCCGACTACCTGGCCGCGCGCATCAACGAAGCCAAGGCGGTGCTGCTGGGTCATTAGAAACGCCGCCCGGAGCAACGCCGCCCGGCGTGCTTGCATTTTGCGGGCGGCCTCTCTAAGCCAATAGGGTGCAAGCTAGGCCCCCGCAAAACGGCAGAAATGAAGGAAAAATGACAAAAGCCCTCCGCAAAGCCATCTTTCCCGTCGGCGGCCTCGGCACCCGTTTCCTGCCCGCCACCAAATCCATGCCCAAGGAAATGCTGCCCATCGTCGACAAGCCGCTGATCCAGTACGCGGTTGAAGAGGCCAAGGCCGCGGGCATTGAGGAGTTCATCTTCATCACGGGCCGAGGCAAGGGGGCGATCGAGGATCACTTCGACCACTCATACGAACTCCAGGAGACCCTGGCCGAGCGCGGCAAGCACGAAATGTTGGCGCTGACCAAGGAGATGCTGTTGGAGCCGGGGCAGGTGGCCTACATCCGCCAGCAAGAGCCGTTGGGCCTGGGCCACGCCGTCTGGTGCGCACGCAACGTGATTGGCGACGAGCCCTTCGCGGTGCTCCTGGCTGACGACCTGGTGAAATCGGACACGCCCTGCCTGAAGCAGATGGTCGATCTCTGGGGCGAGGTTGGCGGGAACCTCGTCGCCGCGATGGAAGTGCCGCGCGAACATACCTCGCGCTACGGCATCCTGGACGTGGTCGAGGACGACGGGCGTCTGGCCCGCGCAAAGGGCCTGGTGGAAAAACCAAAGCCGGAGGATGCGCCCTCCACGCTCTCGATCATCGGGCGTTACATCCTGCAGCCCGCCGTGATGAAAGAACTCGGCTCGCAGGAGGCGGGCGCCGGCGGCGAAATCCAATTGACCGACGCCATGGCTCGCACGCTGGACCGCGTGGCTTTCAACGGCTACCGCTTCGAAGGAACTCGGTATGACTGTGGCTCCAAGGCCGGTTTCGTGGAGGCCACCCTGGCCTACGCCAGCGAGCATGAGGAAATCCGCGATGCGCTGCCCGGGATCCTGTCCCGTGTCACCGGCGCATAGCACCTGACCGGGTCGCGGGAAGCGAAGGGGGTATAGATGCGCGTCGCCATGATCGGCACAGGGTATGTCGGGCTCGTGTCCGGCGCCTGCTTTTCGGAATTCGGCACCCAGGTGACCTGCGTCGACAAGGACGCGGGCAAGATCGCGCGGCTGGAGAAAGGCGAGATCCCAATCTTCGAACCGGGATTGGAGAACCTCGTGCAGACCAACGCGAGCGCCGGGCGGCTGACCTTCACCACTGATCTGGCATCGGCGGTCGCAGCCGCCGACATCGTCTTCATCGCCGTTGGCACGCCGAGCAGACGCGGCGACGGCCATGCCGACCTGACCTATGTCTATGAGGCCGCGCGGGAGATCGGCCGCGCCATGAGCGGTTATACCGTCGTGGTCACCAAGTCGACCGTGCCGGTCGGGACCGGTCGCAAGGTCCACGACATTCTGAGCGAGGTCGCGCCGGAGGGCAGCTTCGACGTGGTCTCCAACCCGGAGTTCCTGCGCGAGGGGTCGGCGATCGGTGACTTCATGCGCCCGGACCGCGTCGTCATCGGGTCCGACTCCGAACGCGCCGCCGAGGCCATGTCCCAGCTCTACCGGCCTCTCTATCTGATCGAAAAGCCGATCCTGCATACCTCGCTGGAAACCGCGGAGCTGACCAAGTACGCCGCCAACGCCTTTCTCGCCATGAAGATCACCTTCATCAACGAGATCGCCGATCTTTGCGAACAGGTGGGCGCGAACGTCCAGGACGTCGCCAAGGGCATCGGCCTCGACGGGCGCATCGGGCGCAAGTTCCTGCACGCCGGGCCGGGGTATGGTGGCTCCTGCTTCCCCAAGGACACCCTTGCCCTGGTCAAGACGGCTCAGGATTTCGGCGCGCCGATCGACTTGGTGGAGACCACGGTCGCGGTCAACGACCGCCGCAAGAAGCAGATGGCCCGCCGGATCGTCGAAGCCTGCGGCGGATCGGTCGAGGGCAAGACCATCGCTTTGCTGGGCCTCACCTTCAAGCCCAACACCGACGACATGCGCGAAGCGCCCAGCCTGGAGATCGTCCCGGCCTTGCAGGCGGCGGGCGCCAAGGTCCGGGCGTTCGATCCGGAGGGCATGGAGGAGGCCGCGAAGCTGCTGGAGGGCGTCACCTACTGCGAGGACGCCTATGAAGCGATGGAGGGCGCCGACGCGCTGGCGATCGTGACCGAATGGAACGCCTTCCGGAATTTGGATCTCGGTCGGGTCAAGAAGCTTCTGAGCGAGCCCGTTTTCGTCGACCTGCGCAACGTCTATGACACGGCGAGCATGCTGGAGGCGGGATTCCGTTACAGCTCCATCGGACGCCCCGTGCCAGACGGAACAAAAGACTGAATGAGAAACCAAACGGCAGACCGGAGAGCCTGAGCAATCATGAGCGAACCTTACCGTTTCAACCCGACGATCCTCCGCGAGTACGATATCCGGGGCCAGGTCGGCAAAACCCTCTCAGAGGCCGACGCCCGGGCGCTGGGCCGCGCCTTCGGCTCCATGGCGCGCCGCAAGGGCGGCCGCGCCATTGCGGTGGGCTACGACGGGCGCCTCTCCTCGCCCAGTCTCGCCAACGCCCTGAGTGAAGGCTTGCGCGCAGCGGGCATCGACGTGGTGCGGATCGAGTGCGGCCCGACGCCGATGCTCTACTTCGCCGCCTTCACCCTGCCGGTCGACGGTGGGATCATGGTGACGGGCTCCCACAATCCGCCGGACTACAACGGCTTCAAAATGCTGTTTCAGAAGAAGTCAGTGTACGGCGAGGAGATCCAGGAGCTGGGGCGCCTCTCCGCTGAGGGCGACCTGGAAAGCGGTGAGGGCAGGCAGAGCGAGACGCCGGTGCTGGAGGCCTATGTCGAGCGGCTGCTTCAGGACTTCGACGGGCCGGAAGACCTGACCATCGCCTGGGACGCCGGAAACGGCGCGATGGGCGAGGCCATGAAGCGCGTCACCGACCGTCTGCCAGGCCGCCACATCCTTCTGAACGAAGAAATAGACGGCACCTTCCCCAATCACCATCCGGACCCCACGGTGGCCGAGAACCTGATCCAGCTTCAAGAAGCGGTTGCCGGTGAGGGCTGCGACCTCGGCATCGCCTTTGACGGTGACGGCGACCGGGTCGGGGCCGTGGACCGGAACGGGGAGATCATCTGGGGCGATCAGTTGATGCTGCTGCTGGCGCGCGACGTGCTGCGCGATCATCCCGGCGCGCCGATCATCGCCGACGTGAAGTCGAGCCAGGTGCTGTTCGACGGCATCGAGGCGGCGGGCGGACGCCCCATCATGTGGAAGACCGGCCATTCGGTCATCAAGTCGAAGATGCTGGAGGAGGGCTCGCCCTTCGCCGGTGAGATGAGCGCCCATCTCTTCTTCAACGACCACTTCTACGGATTCGACGACGGGCTCTATGCGGCGATCCGCCTGCTCGGCGCCCTTAAGCACCTCGGCCTGAGCCTCAAGGAGTACCGGGAGAGCCTGCCGAAGCTGCACAACACGCCGGAGGTGCGCGTGCCCTGCAACGAGGAGCGGAAGTTCGCCGCCGTGGAGGAGGTCGCCGCGAAGCTGAAGGCGGCAGGGGCCGAGGTGGTGGACATCGACGGCGTAAGGGTCATGACCGAACAGGGCTGGTGGCTGCTGCGCGCCTCGAACACGCAGGATGTACTGGTGGTGCGCTGCGAATCGGAAAGCGCGGAAGGGCTCGAGGCGCTTAAGGAAACGGTCCGCCAGACCTTGAATCAGGTCGGGGTCACGCCGCCGGACTTCTAGGAGCCCGATTTCTAGTCTTCAGACTTCAACTCCAGCTTCATGCCGATGTGGCTGGCCTTGAAACCGAGCGACTCGTAGAAGCGATGCGCGTCGCCGCGCTGCTTGTCGGTGGTCAGTTGAACGAGGCTGCACCCGGCCTCGCGGGCGCGCTTCAAAGCCTCTTCCATCAAGAGCCTGCCGACCCCGCTGCCGCGCTGGTCGCCGCGAACCCTGACCGCTTCGATCTGGGCGCGCAGCGTGCCGAGGCGCGAGAGGCCAGCGATGAAGGTCAGTTGCAGGCAGCCGACGACCTCTCGGTCCTTTATCGCCAGCAAGGTCTGATTGCCGCCCTGGGCGGTCATGGCGCGGAAGCCTTCGAGGTACTTCGGGTCCAGAGGTTCGCCCGGCCGCTCGCGGGTCTTGCCGAGGCCGTCGTCTGCAAGCAGTTTCACGATTGCCGGAATGTCCTCTTCCCCTGCATAGCGGAAGGAGAGGGTGTCGCCACCGGTCACGCGGACGAACTTGTGATCAGTTGAGAGAGGCGAGGTCGAGCCGGTCGGCCCGGACCACGATGCAGGGGCGCTGCTGCTGGCGGAAGAGGCGGCAGACGGCTTCCGCCTCGCTCTGCTGCATCCCGATCAGACGGGCCCGGTAGAGCGGCGTGCTCTGGCCGGGAATCTGGCTGATCCGCACGGCTTGCCCGACCAGATAGGCCGGCGCGGCCTTGATCGCCTGTTCCGCCGCAGTCTGCGCGCGGACCGGATCGCTGAAGGCGCCGACCTGGATACCGTGGCTCTCGCTCAACTCCATATCGGCATCGCCCTGGCCAATGACCTCGTCGGGCCTGATGGGCGGCAAGACGATCTCCCCGTCGAGGACCACGGCCGGGACGGCGGGTTTCTTGATCGGCATGGGCTCGCTGGCCGCGCTGTCGCTGGTGCCGAGGCTGGCGGCCTGACTGGCCGCCGGGATCTGGTTCGACGCCAGAAGCAGGGGCTTCTCAGGCGGCGGTCCGTCGGGGCGGATGTGCTTGGCGACGGCCATCTTGGAAAAGCCCCTGTCCAAAAGCTCGACCATGTGGGCGTTGCGCGACCGTGAGGTCTTGCCGCCGTAGACCACGGCGATGATACGCCGGCCGTTGCGCACGGCGGAGGCTGCGAGGTTGAAGCCGGAGGCGCGGATGTAACCCGTCTTGAGGCCATCGACGCCGGGATAGCTGTCCAGCAGCTTGTTGTGGTTGCGGTAGGTATTGCCGTTGTAGCTGAACCGCGAGAGGGAGAAGAAGTGGTAGTACTGCGGATAATGACGGATCAGCGCCTGTCCCAGGCGCGCCATGTCCCGCGCGGTGGAGAGCTGATGGCGGTCGGGCAGGCCCGAGGCGTTTCGGAACACCGTGCGGCTCATGCCCAGCTCGCGGGCCTTCTCTGTCGCCTTGATGCCGAACTTGTACTCGCTGCCGGCGATTGCCTCGGCCACCACCACGGCGACGTCGTTCGCCGACTTGGTGACGAGGGCGCCGATCGCATCCTTGACCCGGATGGTGGAGCCTGCGCGAAGCCCCAGCTTCGAGGGCGGCATCCCCGCGGCGCGGGCCGAAACCTTCAGCTTGCTGTCCAGCGTGTAGCGGCCCTGCTCAATCGCCTCGAACAGCATGTAGAGCGTCATCATCTTGGTCATGGAGGCGGGGTAGGCCTGACGGTCGGGGTTGGCCGCGTGGAGCACCTCCCCGGTTTCAGCGTCGATGACGATGGCTGCATAGCGGCGCGCATCCGCCGTCTGCGGCGCTGCCAGCAGCGCAACGGCGAAAACCAATCCCGCGATGAGCGCAAGCGTTCGGCTCTGCATGGATCCCCCGCGTGTCCCCTTGGTCCCAAAATCCCGCTTCTTACCCGGCCACAGCAAAGGCGTTCCCCTAAGTTCTTCGTCTAATGGCCTTGAATCTTCTACGATTCTACAGATCGCACGAATCGCTGTCCAGTAAACAATCCAGTGCGGCTATCCGCTGCGGAACGCGGATTCAAGCGCCGTGCCCCGGGTTTCGCTGTTCGGATGAGAAAACTGTAAAGACAAGAGGTTAAAAGCAGGTTTCCAGTGAGGGTGGCCGGTTCCGGGCGCGTCGCAGGAAAATTTATTGTGCAGTGCACAAAAATATATTGACACCCGAGGGCGAGCTTCATATATTCCGGTCATGTTGCAGCGCACAAAAGAATGCTGCATACGCTAACAGTTAGAGCTAGCCGTCCAATCGGCAAAGGAGTTTGATCATGACCACGACCAAAAAGACCACCAAGCAGGCCGACGTTATGAAGCCGGTTGAGGACGCTGTTTCCGCCGGTAAGGAGACCGTCGAGCAGTTCGTCAAGGTTGGCACCGACGCCGCCACCAAGAACTATGAGCAGGCTGTCGCCATGACCAAGGAGCAGGTCGAGAAGGCCTCTCAGTCCATGTTCAAGAGCTACGACGAGATGACCGAGATCTCCAAGGAGAACGTCGACGCCGTTGTCGCTTTCAACACCAAGCTCGCCAAGGGCTACGAGCAGGTCGGCAAGGAGTGGGTTGCTTTCACCCAGTCCGCCTTCGAGGCTCAGGTCGCCGCCGCCAAGGCCATCATGGGTGCCAAGTCCCTCCGCGAGGTCATTGACCTGCAGAGCGAGATGACCAAGACCCAGTTCGACAAGGTCATGGCCGAGAGCGCCAAGATCACCGAGATGTCCGTGAAGGTCGCCAACGAGGCTTACGAGCCCCTGCAGGCCCGCATGAACACCACGGTCGAGAAGATGATGAAGCCGGTCGCCGCGTAACGCGAAACCAGTTTCGTCAAGAGCGGGGCGCTCTCCTTCCCCTCCCTTCGAAGAGCGCACCCGCAACCGACAAAGAACGGTCCGGCATTTCCGCCGGGCCGTTTTTTTGTGCTCGGGGTTCGGGGCCGACTGGCGGTTTTCTCGCTCCTGCCCACGAATTGCCAAGAAGGGGGGCTTCACCCAGCGCCGTTAATGCCAATATCATTACTGAGCCGATATACTGTGACCGATATGCGGGACTCGGCACCCAACAAACCAGCGGGCAAGACAAGCGCGGCCATGAACGACGTGAAGATGAGCGACAAGGACGACGACAAGAAGGGGTCCGGCGGCTCGCCGGGTACCGGCGTCGTCATCAAGGCCAAGCCCAGGACCAAAAAACCTTCCATGTACAAGGTCCTGATGCTGAACGACGACTACACACCCATGGAGTTCGTCGTCCACGTGCTGGAGGCTTTCTTCGGCAAGCAACGCGAAGAGGCGACCCAGATCATGCTGCATGTGCACCGGCGCGGCGTGGGTCTCTGCGGTGTCTACACCTATGAGATCGCGGAAACGAAAGTCACCCAGGTCATCGACTATGCCAGGCGACACCAGCACCCCTTGCAGTGTACGCTAGAGAAAGACTAACCGGCGCGGGCCATTAAAGGAGAAGCGGAGAAGATGCTGTCAGCAAATTTGGAACAGACCCTGCACCGCGCCATGGCCTACGCCAGTGAGCGCCAGCACGAATATGCGACGCTCGAACATCTGCTGCTGGCGCTGACCGACGACAGCGACGCCATCGCGGTGCTGCGGGCCTGCGGGGTCGAACTGGCCCAGCTCCGAGAGGACCTGGCCGAGTTCATCGAAAGCGAGCACGCCAAGCTGGTGTCCCCGGAAGCGGTCGAGCCCAAGCCGACCGCCGGGTTCCACCGCGTCTTGCAGCGCGCCGCCATTCATGTCCAGTCCTCGGGCCGGGAGGAGGTGACCGGCGCCAACGTCCTGGTTGCGATCTTCTCCGAGCGGGAGAGCCAGGCGGTCTACTACCTGCAGGAACAGGACATGACCCGCCTGGATGCGGTCAACTACATCAGCCATGGCATCGCCAAGACCGGCGACGCCGACCAGGCCCGCGCGACTCCGAGCGGCGCGGACGAGGACGCCGAGGCCGAGAAGGTCGTGCGCCAGGGGCATGAGGCGCTGGACGCCTACTGCGTGGATCTGAACAAGAAGGCCGCGGACGGGCGCATCGATCCCCTGATCGGCCGCGACCACGAGATCGAGCGCACCATCCAGGTGCTCTGCCGCCGCACGAAGAACAACCCGCTCTACGTGGGCGACCCCGGTGTGGGCAAGACCGCCATCGCCGAGGGGCTCGCCAAGCGCATCGTCGACCAGAGCGTGCCCGACGTCCTGAAGGACGCGACCATCTTCTCGCTCGACATGGGCGCGCTGCTGGCCGGGACCCGCTATCGCGGCGACTTCGAGGAGCGGCTGAAGGCCGTCCTGAGCGAGCTCGACTCCATCGAGGGCGCGGTGCTCTTCATCGACGAGATCCACACCGTGATCGGGGCGGGCGCCACCTCCGGCGGCGCCATGGACGCCTCCAACCTCTTGAAGCCCGCCTTGCAGAGCGGCTCGCTGCGCTGCATCGGGTCGACCACCTACAAGGAGTACCGCAACTACTTCGAGAAGGACCGCGCCCTGGTCCGGCGCTTCCAGAAGATCGACGTGGTCGAGCCTTCCATCGAGGACGCGGTCAAGATCCTGCGCGGGCTCAAGCCCTACTACGAGAAGCATCACAGCGTGCGCTACACGGCCGAGGCGCTGCGCTCCGCCGTAGAGCTCTCGGCGCGCTACATCGGCGACCGCAAGCTGCCGGATAAGGCGATCGACGTGATCGACGAGGTCGGCGCCTCCCAGTGGCTGCGCCCGCCCTCCAAGCGCCGCAAGACCATCGGCGTCAAGGAAGTGGAGGCGGTTATCGCCAAGATCGCCCGCATCCCGCCCAAGTCCGTCTCGAACGACGACAAGACCGCGCTCAAGAACCTGGAACGCGACTTGCGGACCATGGTCTTCGGCCAGGACAAGGCGATCACGGCGCTCTCCGCCGCGATCAAGCTGGCCCGCGCCGGTCTGCGCGAACCCGAAAAGCCCATTGGCTCCTACCTCTTCTCCGGCCCCACGGGCGTCGGCAAGACGGAGGTCGCGCGCCAGTTGGCGGCGTCGCTCGGCATCGAGATCACCCGCTTCGACATGTCGGAGTACATGGAGCGGCACTCCATCTCGCGCCTGATCGGCGCGCCGCCGGGCTATGTCGGATTCGATCAGGGCGGTCTTCTGACCGATGCCGTCGATCAGCATCCGCACTGCGTGCTGCTGCTGGACGAGATCGAGAAGGCCCATCCGGACCTCTTCAACGTGCTGCTGCAGGTCATGGACTACGGCAAGCTGACGGACCACAACGGCAAGTCGGTCGACTTCCGCAACGTAATCCTGATCATGACCACCAACGCCGGCGCGTCGGACATGACCAAGAAGGCCATCGGCTTCAACCGCGAGAACCGCGAGGGTGAGGACGAAGAGGCCATCAACCGCATGTTCACCCCGGAGTTCCGCAACCGCCTGGACGCCGTCATCCCCTTCGGCGGACTCACTCTCGAGATCGTCGAGCAGGTGGTGGACAAGTTCGTGCTGCAACTGGAGGCGCAACTAGCCGACCGCGGCGTGACCATCAGCCTCTCCGAGGAGGCGCGCAAGTGGCTGGCCGAGAAGGGCTACGACAAACTCTACGGCGCGCGCCCCCTGGCCCGTGTCATCCAGGAGCACATCAAGAAGCCCCTGGCCGAGGAGCTGCTGTTCGGCAAGCTGACCAAGGGCGGCGTGGTCTCGGTCACCATCGAAGACGACAAGCCCGCCTTCTCGCTGCAAGAGGACCAGCCCGGCCCGTCCCGCAAGAAGAAGGAAAAGGTCGAGGTGCGCTAAAGAACTTCAGCGCGTCATCGGGTCATCAAGAATCGCCCGTCTGCCGGTAGGGGCTGTGCTCCATCAGCAGGCGGGCGTCTTCTTCTATGGACTCTGATTCACGCCGGACGAAATTGGCGACGGGCTCGGCGAGGGCCGGGTCGGCGATCCAATGCAGGCTGTAGGTCTCGACCGGCAGGTAGCCGCGGCGGATCTTGTGTTCGCCCTGCGCGCCCGCTTCGACGCGGGCGAGGCCGCGCTCGATGGCGAACTCGATGGCCTGATAGTAGCAGCACTCGAAGTGCAGGTTGTCGAACTCGGCCAGCGCCCCCCAGTTGCGTCCGTAGAGGGCGTCCTCGCCGATCAGGTTGAGGGCACCGGCCACTGGCCGGCCCTCCATCTCGGCCATGACCAGCAGAGCGCGGTCGGCCATGCGTTCCCCCAAGAGCTGGAAGAAGGCGCGGTTCAGGTAGGCCTGCGCCCACTTCTTGTCGACGGTCGAGAGGTAGAAGCGGTGAAAGGCGTCCCAGTGTTCGGGCTTCAGGTCCTCGCCGGTCAGCCGTCTGATCTCCAGCCCGCCTGAAAGCGCCCGGGCGCGTTCCTTCTTGAGGTTCTTGCGCTTGCGCGAGGCGAGGGCGGCCAGAAAATCCTCGAAGCTGCCATAGCCTTGGTTCCGCCAGTGGTACTGCAGGCCCTTGCGCTTCAAGAGGCCGAGCTCACCGCCCATCTCCCATTCCTCCTGCCCGCAGAAGGTGACGTGGAGAGAGGAGAGCTTGTTCTGATCGCCGAGCTGAACCATCCCGGCCAGGAGCGCATCCACCAGGATTGGAACGCTTGGCTCATCCGGCCTCAGGTCGCCGCGGGTCAGAAGGCGGCGGCCCGGCACCGGCGTGAAGGGCACCGCGCACTGGAGCTTCGGGTAGTAGCGCCCGCCGGCCCTTTCATAGGCGTCGGCCCAGCCCCAGTCGAAGACGTACTCGCCGTAGGAGTGGTTCTTTACGTAAAGCGGGGCGGCGGCGAGCAGCCGGCCGGGCTCGCTCTCGCTCCAGATCGCGAGGTGACGGGGCATCCAGCCGGTCTCCGCCGTCACGGACCCGCTGTCTTCCAAGGCTGAGAGGAAGGCGTGGGCGAGGGTCGGGTTGCCGCCAGCGCAAGCGTCCCATTCGGCGGCAGGAAAATCGCCCATGCCCTTTGCCACGGTCAGCTTGATGGCGTCGTCGCGTTCGCGTCCGTCGGGCAAGGCGCTGAGCTCCCTCGCAGGGTTCGAGTGAAGGTCTCCTGGAGAAGGATATGGGCGGGCGAGGGGCCCAGGCAAAGGCCGCGGCGCTCAAAAAGGGCCGGACGCTTGCCGATTTGCCGGTCTTGTTCTAACCCTACCGTCGGTGTGAGGATTTTCGAACTGAGGGAAGAACATGACCAGCAGCGAGACGACCGATGTCGTCATCATTGGCGGAGGCCACAACGGCCTGACCTGCGCGGGCTATCTGGCGCGCGGCGGCCTTAAGGTGAAGATCGTGGAGCGGCGCCCGGTGGTGGGCGGCGCGGCCTGCACGGAGGAGTTCCATCCGGGCTTCCGCAATTCGGTCTACTCCTACGTGGTCTCGCTGCTGAGCCCAAAGGTCATCAAGGACCTTGAGTTGGAGCGCCACGGGCTGGAAGTAATGGATCGCCACTGCGGCTCCTTCAACGCCCTGCCGGACGGCCAGCACCTCTACATGAGCCGCGACCCAAAAGAGATTCAGGCGGAAATCGCCAAGTTCTCCAAGAAGGACGCGGAGCTTTTTCCCGAGTTCGAACATCTGCTGGAGAAGCTCTCCCTCGCCGTGCGCGCCATGATCAACGAAGCGCCGCCCAATCTCGGCGGCGGTCTCCCGGAACTCTGGACCGCGCTGAAGACCGGCAACCGGCTGCGTCACCTCTCTGATAAGGAGCAGGCGGCGCTGGCCGAACTCATGACCATGTCCATCGGCGACTATCTGAACCGCTGGTTCGAGAGCGACCCGATAAAGGGCGATTTTGGTTTCGAGGGCGTGATCGGCAATTTCGTGGGGCCCTACGCCCAGGGCTCGGCCTATGTGCTGCTGCATCATTCCATCGGACAGGCCCATGGGCGCGACGGCGCATGGGGCCACGCGCGCGGCGGGATGGGCTCGATCGCCAAGGCGCTGGAGCGTTCCTGCGCGGCCTACAACGTGGAGATCGAGACCGACGCGCCGGTGCGCGAAGTCCTGACCGAAAAGGGCCGGGCGGTCGGCGTGGTGCTGGAGGACGGGCGGACGATCCGCGCCAAGGCCGTGGCCTCCAACCTCAATCCCAAGCTGCTCTTCTCCGGCATGGTGGACGAGACGCTCTTGCCCGCGGACTTCAAGCGCCGCATCGGCGGCTGGCGCAACCGCTCGGGCAGTTTCCGGATGAACGTGGCGCTTTCCGAGATGCCGCGCTTCACCTCGCTGGAGGGCGCGGAAAAGCCGCAGGCCTATCTCAGCGGCACCATCAACATCTGCCCCTCCCTCGACTACATTCAAGCGGCCTACGACGATGCCCGGACGACCGGATGGGCAAAGCGGCCCATCGTCTCCATGTGCATACCCTCGACCCTGGACGACAGCCTTGCGCCCGAGGGCCAGCATGTCGCCAGCCTCTTCTGCCAGCACTTCAATCCGGAGCTTCCCGGAGGACGTTCCTGGGATGAAGTGAAGGAGGAGGTGGCCGACCTGATCATCGACCGGGTGAACGAGGTGGCGCCCAACTTCAAGCAGGCGGTGGTGGGCCGTCAGGTGAAGTCGCCGCTGGACCTGGAGCGGGACTTGGGGCTGCTCGGCGGAGACATCTTCCACGGCGCCCTGCATCTGGACCAGATCTACAGCCTGCGTCCTGCGGCGGGCTACGCCGACTACCGCATGCCGTTGCCGGGCCTCTATCTCTGCGGCTCCGGCGCTCATCCGGGCGGCGGGGTGTCCGGGCTTCCTGGCCACCATGCGGCGGCGGCGATCCTGAAGGACGCGCGGCGCGGGGGCCTGGCGGCTTGATCCATCTCAAGGCGGTCGTGACGGCGGCGCTCTAGGGTCCTCTCGATCGAAACGAGGAGAGCCGGAGGAGCGCCCCCATGACCCACACCCCGCACGAGCTGCAGGACGAGTTTCCCGAGTTCCGGGCCCGCATTCATGAACTGAAAGGCAGCGACAGCCACTTTCAACGGCTGAGCGAGGAGTATCACCGCCTGAACCGGGAGATTCACCGCATCGAGGCGGAGATCGAGGCCGTGTCGGATGAGGTGGCCGAGGACCTGAAGAAGAAGCGCCTGCGCCTGAAGGACGAGCTCTTCGCGATGCTCCAGGGCGCCTGAGAATAGGTTAGGCCTCGAAGGCCTCCTCGAAGGTCTGCTGGAGCGCCTGATCCAGATCCGCCATCGTCACGGGCAGGCCCAGGTCGACGAGCGATGTCACCCCGTGCTCCTTGATGCCGCAGGGCACGATGCCGCCGAAGTGGCTCAGGTCCGGCTCCAGGTTGATCGAGATGCCGTGGAAGCTGACCCAGCGGCGCAAGCGCACGCCGATGGCCGCGATCTTGTCCTCGCGCCCGTCGCCCCGGTCGACCCAGATGCCGACGCGGCCCTCTCGCCGCTGTCCCTCCACGTTGAAGCGGGCGAGGGCGCGGATGACCCATTCTTCAAGGTTCTGCACGAAGCGCCGCACATCGGGTTCGCGCCGCTTCAGGTCCAGCATCACATAGGCAACGCGCTGGCCGGGCCCGTGGTAGGTGTACTGCCCGCCGCGCCCGGCGTCGTAGACCGGGAAGCGGGCGTCCAGCAGGTCTTCCGCCCGCGCCGAGGTCCCGGCGGTGTAGAGCGGCGGGTGCTCCAGCAGCCAGACGCATTCCGGGGCCGTACCCTCGCGGATTTCCGCCACGCGGCGCTCCATGAAGGCGAGCGCGTCGGGGTAGGCGACAAGCCCCTCGCTCCAGCGCCACTCGACCGCGCTCAGACCGCTCGATTCCGGGGCTTCCGGCTTGCTTTCAAATAAAGTGTCGGCCATACCCTGATCAGCTTGAAATCACTAAGGGCTTTTGCTATTCCCCTCCCACCATAAGTCTTGCCCCTGCTTTGGCAAGCATCCCCATGCGGTCGTGGCGGAATTGGTAGACGCGCAGCGTTGAGGTCGCTGTCCCAGAAATGGGGTGGAAGTTCGAGTCTTCTCGACCGCACCAAATTCTTTTCTCAAAAAGGGCCTGCCGGCTTCGAAAGCGGCAGGCCCTTTTTGCGTCTTGGGGCTTTCGTTTGACCTCACTAGCGAAGCGGGCAAGATAGGGCGTGTCGAGAAAAGAAGAACCCGAGGGGAGGGGCGAGACAGTGCCAAAGGATTTCCGGGAAGCCGCGCTTTTCTATCACCAGCATCCGACACCGGGAAAGCTGGAGATCAGCGCGACCAAGCCGCTGGCCAACCAGTCCGATCTGGCGCTCGCCTATTCGCCTGGCGTCGCCGAAGCCTGCAACCTGATCGTTCAAGATCCTCAGGAAGCCGCGAGCGTGACTGCGCGCGCCAATCTGGTGGGTGTGATCACCAACGGCACCGCGGTGCTGGGCCTTGGCCCGATCGGGCCCCTGGCGTCCAAGCCGGTGATGGAGGGCAAGGCGGTCCTCTTCAAGAAGTTCGCCAACATCGACGTCTTCGATATCGAAGTGGACGCCTTGGACCCGGAGCGTTTCGTCGATGTCGTGGCCGCGCTGGAGCCGACCTTCGGCGGCATAAACCTGGAAGACATCAAGGCGCCTGAGTGCTTCGAGATCGAGCAGAAGCTGCGCAAGCGCATGAACATCCCGGTGTTCCACGACGATCAGCACGGCACGGCGATCATCGTGGCGGCTGCGATCTACAACGGCCTTCGCATGGTCGGCAAGAACGCCAACGAGGTGAAGGTGGTGACCTCCGGCGCCGGGGCGGCGGCCATCGCCTGCCTCAACCTGATGGTCGCCATGGGCATCTCGCGGGAGAACATCTGGGTCACGGACATCGTGGGTCTGGTCTATGAGGGCCGCGAAGAGCAGATGGACCCCTGGAAGGGCGCCTACGCCCAGAAGAGCGACAAGCGCACGCTGGGCGAGGTGATCGAGGGCGCGGATGTCTTCCTCGGCCTCTCCGCGCCGGGCGTGTTGAAGCCCGAGATGGTGCAGAAGATGGCCTCCGCGCCGATCATCATGGCGCTGGCCAACCCGGTGCCGGAAATCCTGCCCGAGGAAGCCAAGGCCGTGCGCCCCGACGCGATCATCTGTTCCGGCCGCTCGGACTATCCCAATCAGGTCAACAATGTGCTCTGTTTTCCCTTCATCTTCCGGGGCGCCCTCGATGTCGGGGCCACCACCATCAACGAGGAGATGAAGCTCGCCTGCGTGAAGGCGCTGGCGGACCTCGCCATGGCGGAGCCCTCGGAAGTCGTGGTGCGCGCCTACGGCGAGACCAGGAGCTTCGGGCCGGAATACCTGATCCCGCGGCCCTTCGACCCGCGTCTCCTGGTCGAACTCGCGCCCTGCGTCGCCAAGGCGGCCATGGACAGCGGCGTCGCGACGCGCCCCATCGAGGATTTCGATGCCTACCGCCAGAAGCTGAGCGAGTTCGTGTTCCGCTCGGGTCTGGTGATGAAGCCGGTCTTCGATCAGGCGCGCAAGGACCCCAAGCGGGTGATCTATGCCGAAGGCGAGGACGAGCGTGTCCTGCGCGCCGTGCAGTCGGCGCTCGACGAGGGCATCGCGCGGCCGATTCTGGTCGGGCGGCCCGAGGTCATCGAGAACCGGGTCGAACGTCTGGGGCTGCGCCTCGACCTCTCCAAGGATGTCGAGGTGATCAACCCCGAGAACGACCGCCGCTACAAGGAATACTGGACCACCTACCACGAGATCATGGAGCGGCGCGGCGTCACGCCCGACGTGGCCCGGACCGTGGTGCGCACGCGCAACAGCGTGATCGCGGGCATTGCCGTGCGGCGCGGCGACGCCGACGCCATGATCTGTGGCGTTGAGGGCCGCTTCCCGCGTCACGTGGAGCACATCCGCCAGATCATCGGCCTGGCGCCGGAGGCGGTGGACTTCGCGGCCATGAGCCTGCTGATCCTGGCCAAGGGCACCTATTTCCTCTGCGACACCTACGTCAACAAGGAACACTCCGTCGACGATCTGGTGGAAATGACCTTGATGGCGGCGGCAGCGGTCCGGCGTTTCGGCATCGAGCCGAAGGTGGCGCTAGTCTCTCACGCGAACTTCGGGTCATCCACCAGCGAGACGGCCAAGCGCATGCGCGCCGCTGTGGCGCGGCTCCACGCCGAGCATCCCGAATTGGAGGTGGATGGCGAGATGCATGCCGACTCCGCCATCGATGAGGCGACGCGCCAACGCGCCTTGCCGTCCTCCCGCTTGAAGGGCTCGGCGAATCTGCTGATCATGCCGACCTTGGACGCCGCCAACATCTCCTTTAACCTCTTGAAGGTGTTGGGGGACGGCCTTCCGGTGGGCCCGATCATGCTGGGCACTGCGATGCCGGCGCATGTTTTGACCGCTTCGGTGACGGCGCGCGGCGTCCTCAACATGACGGCGGTTGCCTGCGTCGATGCGCAGGAACGCGCCAAGGCGGCAGCGGACTGAGAACGGCCGCGATGGCGGAACTGAGCGGCACCGGCAAGGGCGAAGAACCAAGGGAGGCGAAGGAATAGATGGTTGAGCGTCCTCCCGAGGGAGATCAGGAAGCGGCTGAGAAGAAGCCGGCTGACGCGCAGGAAGATCCGCCGCCGCCCAACCCCGAGGACGCAGGCCTACCCGACGAGACCATCGAGGCCGTGCGCGAAGCGCTCGACCAGGGCGACGTTCCCCAGGTCGAGTCGCTACTTGCCGTCCTTCACCCCGCTGACGTCGCCGATATTCTGGAAATCTGCGTCGGCGAGGAGCGCGCGCTGCTGGTGCAGATTCTGGGTGCGCACATCGACCCGGAAATCCTCAGCCACCTGGAGCCCACCGTCCGCGAGGAGGTGATCGAGCAGCTGGGGCCGGAGAACCTCGCCCGTGTCCTCATGGACCTGGATTCGGACGACGCGGTCGAGATTTTCGAGGACCTGGAAGAAGACTCGCAGAGCCGCATTCTGGCCAAGCTGCCCTTCGCCTATCGGCACATCCTGCAAGAGGGCCTCAGCTATCCCGAGGACTCCGCCGGACGCCTCATGGCGCGCGAGTTCGTGGCCGTGCCGCAGACCTGGACCATCGGTCAAACCATCGACTACCTGCGCGCCGCGGAGGACCTGCCCGACATCTTCTACGACCTCTATGTGGTTAACCCAAAGCACAAGCCGCTCGGGATGGTGCCCCTGAGCCGCGCCATCGGCGCCAGGCGGCCCGAACGGATCTACGAACTGATCGAAGAGGGGGAGATGCACTCCGTCCCCCTGACCATGGACCAGGAGGAGGTGGCCTACCTCTTCCGCCAGTATGGCCTGGCCTCGGCCCCCGTGGTCGACGATGCCGGGCGTCTGGTGGGCACCATCACGGTGGACGACATCGTGCACGTCATTCATGAAGAGGCCGACGAGGACATGCTGCGCATGGCCGGTGTCGGCGAGACCGACCTCTACCAGGCAATCATCGACACGGCGAAGTCGCGCTTTACCTGGCTTTTCGTGAACCTTGGGACTGCCATTCTCGCCTCGCTCGTGATCGGTCTCTTCGAGACCACGATCGAGCGGGTGGTGGCGCTGGCGGTGCTGATGCCCATCGTCGCCTCCATGGGGGGCAACGCCGGCACCCAGACACTGACCGTCGCCGTGCGCGCCATGGCCATGAAGGACCTCGGTCCCTGGAACGCGCTGCGGTTCGTTGGCAAGGAACTGCTGGTCGGCGGCTTCAACGGCGTCGTCTTTGCGATTCTGATGGGGACCATCGCCTGGCTTTGGTTCGACGATCACCTGATCGGCTTGATCATCGGCATAGCCATGATCGTGAACCTGATCGTGGCGGCGGCTTTCGGAACCTTGATCCCCCTGACGCTGGAACGCTTCAAGGTGGACCCGGCGGTAGCGTCAGGGGTCTTCTTGACCACCGTGACGGACGTGGTCGGCTTCTTCGCATTCCTGGGGTTGGCCGCGCTGGTCTTGCTCTAGCATTTCCCCGGCGAGCCGTGAGACCCTCCGCTCCAAGCTTGAAAGGACCGGCATGCACATACTTGACGACGAGACAATCGACCGCCTCCTGAGCTACGAGCGCCTGGTGCCCGCGCTGCGGGAAATGCACCTGAAGCGTCCCGACGATCAGGCGGACATGCTGTTGGAGGCGCCGGCCAAGGAGGGTGGCGTGGACCGGCTTCTGAACCGCGCCGCCTGGTTCGGCGGTGAAGGCATCGGCATCAAACTGGCCACCATCTTCCCCAACAACCCCTCGAGCGACGCCCAGTTGCCTTCGATCCACGCCGTCTACGTCTTGTTTGGCGGCGCGCACGGTGATCCCCAGGCGGTGATGGAGGCGAAGGTTCTGACCTGGCGGAAGACGGCCGGGGATTCGGCGCTGGGGGCCGATTTCCTGGCGCGCCGGGACGCGGATAGCCTGCTGATGGTCGGGGCGGGTGCGATGGCGCCCGAGCTTATCCGGGCCCATCTTTCCGTCCGCCCCTCCATCGAGCGCGTCACGGTCTGGAACCGCAGCAGGGAGCGCGCGGAGGAGTTGATCGCCTCGCTCAAGGGCACGCTGGGCGAGCGCCGTATCGAGTTGGCGGGCGACCTGGAAGCGGCGGCTGGAGACGCAGCCGTCATCTGTTGCGCCACCATGAGCGAGACGCCGGTCATCCAGGGGGCCTGGCTGCAGCCGGGCACGCATCTGGACCTCGTAGGGGCCTATACGCCCAGCATGCGCGAGGCCGATGACGAGGCGCTGCGCCGCGGACGCCTTTTCGTGGATTCCCGCGCCACCACGGTCGGGCACATCGGCGAGTTGATCATTCCCATGGAAAGCGGTGTGATCACCGAAGAGGATATCCACGGCGATCTGTTCCAGCTCTGCGAAGGCAGCCGTCCCGCCCGTGGTGGCGAAGAGGAGATCACCATTTTCAAGAACGGAGGCGGCGGTCATCTTGACCTGATGACCGCGCGTCACGCCGTCGACCGCGCCAGAGAGGAGGGTATCCTGTGAAGCCCCAAGATCCCGAGTTCCGCCAGCGCGTCACCAATTCCTTCAAGCGGCAATCCATCATGGGATTGATCGGCGCGGAACTGACCCGCATCGACGCCGGCTTGGTGGAGATCACCTTGCCGTACCGCAAGGACCTCTGCCAGCAGCACGGCTTCTTTCACGCCGGTGTCACCAGCACCATCGCGGACAGCGCCGGCGGCTACGCGGCCTACAGCCTCTTTCCGGCGGGCGCGGCCATCTTGACGGTCGAGTTCAAGATCAACCTCCTGGCGCCGGCCAAGGGCGACAAGCTGGTCGCCATCGGGGCCGTGATCAACGCGGGCAAGACGCTTTCGATCTGCGATGTCGAGGTGCACGCCGTCACCGGGGTGGAAACACGCCTCTGCGCGAAGATGCAGCAGACCGTGATCCGCCGCGACGGTGCTGAGATCGAAGAGTAGGAACGCCCCCATGACCCAGTCAGCGCCGGATCTGCATAAGGTCTACGGCCGCATGGACACCGGCAGCTTCGTGGTGGAGGCCGTGCTGGCCGAACTCGGCCTGGGGTTCGAGCGGATCCTGGTGCCTCGGGACAGGCCCATTTCCGAGCAAGCGGACTTTCTGGCGGTCAACCCGCGCGGTCAGGTCCCCGCGGTGATCACCCCGCAGGGCGAGACCCTGACCGAGAGCGCGGCGATCATCTTCACTCTGGCCGAGCGCCACCCTGAAGGCGAGCTCTTGCCGCCTCTCGGATCGCCGGAACGCGCCCGTCTGCTGCGCTGGCTCTTCTTCGCCGCGGCCAACCTCTATGAAAGCGATTTGCGTTACTACTATGCGGACCGCTTCTCCTCCGAGGGCAGGGCGGCCGCCAAGGGCGTGCGCGAGGCAGCGGCGGAGGCCTTCGATAGCAGTCTCATCCTGATCGAGAACGAGATTGCGCGAGAGAACCTCCCCGGCCCCTACTTCTTCGGAGAGCGCTTTTCGGTCCTTGACCCCTACCTCTCCATGCTGATGACCTGGCACTGGGAGCCGGAAAAGATTCGGCCCCGAATTCCCCAGCTCGCGCGCCTGATGGAGGCGACGCTGAGCCGCCCGGCGATCGCGCCCCTTCATGCCGAGCATCAGGGGCGCGCCGCGCAGTAGGTGCTTTCATTCGACGCTTTGGAGGGCCTATCCTTCAAGCCTGTACACCGCGATCCAGCCCACCGGGAGAGCTGCTTCATGTTGCCCAATCAACTGCCCAGTCTGAACTTCGACCTCGGCGACACCGCGGAGATGCTGCGCGACAGCGTCATGTCCTTCTCCGCCGACGAGATCGCTCCCCTGGCCGACGAGATCGACCGGACCGACCAGTTTCCCCGTCAGCTCTGGCCCAAGATGGGCGACCTCGGACTCCATGGCATCACGGTTGAGGAAGAATACGGCGGCTCGGGCCTGGGCTATCTCGAGCATGTCGTGGCGGTGGAGGAGGTCAGCCGCGCCTCGGCCTCGATCGGGCTTTCCTACGGGGCGCATTCCAACCTCTGCGTCAATCAGATCCGCCGCAACGGCAACGAGGATCAGAAGCAACGCTATCTGCCCAAGCTTATCTCGGGCGAGCACGTGGGCTCCCTGGCCATGAGCGAGCCGGGCGCGGGCTCCGACGTGGTTTCCATGAAGACGCGGGCTGAGAAGAAGGGCGACCGCTGGGTGCTGAACGGCTCCAAGATGTGGATCACCAACGCCAGCGAGGCCGAGACGCTGGTCATCTACGCCAAGACCGATCCCGACGCGGGCCCGAAAGGCATCACGGCCTTCCTGGTCGAGAAGGACTTCAAGGGTTTCTCGATCGCGCAGAAACTGGACAAGCTCGGCATGCGCGGCTCGCCCACCTGCGAACTGGTCTTCGAGGACTGCGAGGTGCCGGAGGAGAACGTCCTCGGCAAGGTGGGAGAGGGCGTGAGGGTCCTGATGAGCGGCCTGGACTACGAGCGCGCGGTGCTGGCTGCCGGTCCCCTTGGCATCATGCAGGCCTGCATGGACGTGGTGGTGCCCTACCTCCATGAGCGCAAGCAGTTCGGCAAGCCCATCGGCGAGTTTCAGTTGATGCAGGGAAAGCTCGCCGACATGTACACCACCATGAATGTCTGCCGGGCCTACGTTTATACCGTCGCGAAGGCCTGTGACCGGGGCGAGACCAGCCGCGCCGATGCCGCCGGTGCGATCCTCTACGCCGCCGAGAAGGCGACCTGGATGGCGCTGGAGGCGATCCAGTGCCTGGGCGGCAACGGCTACATCAACGATTATCCCACGGGCCGGCTCCTGCGCGACGCAAAGCTCTACGAGATCGGCGCGGGCACCTCCGAGATCCGCCGCTGGCTGATAGGCCGCGAACTTTTTGAACAGACTGCGTGAAGGAGACCGTCATGAGCGACCCGGACAAGCAGGAACCCGAAGACCTGGAGCGCATGGAGCATGTGGCCGAAGAGGAGGAGAAGGAGGCGCGCCGCGAGTTCTTCTCGCTGCGCATCTTGGGCATGATCGTCCTGCTGGCCCTTCTCGCCTTCCTGGCCTACGCCAACTTCTAGGGGCTTCTAGGAGATCGGGACCCCTGATATCTCCTGGCGCAGCTTGCGGCGGATGGCCCGCTCGAAATCGGTGAAGTCTTCTGCGACCTCCAGGAAGGCGCCGGGCCCGCCGATGATGCCCCAGCGGTAGTAGCGGTCGAGGTTCTCCTCCTCGTTCATGATCACCAGGCCGTTGATGATCACCCCCAGCTTCAGGGCGCGAGAGCGCGGGTAGGGCGGGCGCTCCCCCTCGTTCGGGCGGCCGTCGCCGGATACGTCGATGACCTTTCGCTTGCCGTCCCAGGCGTTGAACTCCAACAGGCCGGTCGCGAAGGTGATGGCGTCGCCCGGCGCGGTCGCGCCCTCAACCACGCGCGGGGCGTTCAGCAGGGCCTGGGCGAAGGCCTGGGAGTCTTCCGGGGTGCGGATCAGGGTCCAGTCAATGACCTGTTTATGCGACTTGGCACCCGCCCACTGCACCAGCGTCACCACGATGCCGTTGGCGTTGTAGGAGCGGATCGCGTCCAGTACCGAGGGGTGATTGAAGGCGCTGGCGAAGCCCTCCATTTGCAGGGCGTACTCCTCCTCATCGACGGAGTTGGAGCTGTCGATGGCGAGTACGAGTTCCAGGTCCACCCGGTTGTCCTGTGCTGGCGCGCTTGCGGAGAAGTTCAGGCCGGTCAGGAACAGGAGGGTGCAGAGCAGGCTGCGTTTTAGGCTGATCATGCGGCGGACTATAGCAAGCAGGGGTGGCGGGCGTAAGTAAGCTGTGCGAGCCTCGCGCTTTACCGGAATCGACTGCCGAGGAGGAGCGGGGGAGCATGGCGCGGGCAGAGCGTTTGAAGGTCGGCGTGGCGCAGATCGCCTGCCGGCCGGGTGATCTGGACGGCAACCTCGAAAAGCATCACGAGATGGTGCGCCGCGCGCAGGGCGAAGATTGCAGCATCCTGATGTTCCCGGAACTCTCGCTGAGCGGCTACGGAGTGGCGGGCCAAGTTCTCGATATCGCCATGGAGCGGGACGATCCCCGGCTCCTGGCCTTGGCGCGCGAAGCGGGAGAGATGCGCGTCGTCGCCGGTTTCGTCGAGGAGGGCGTGGCCGCCCAGTTCCACAATACCGCGGCGGTGCTGCACCGGGGCGCCGTATCCTTCCTGCACCGCAAGCTGAACCTGCCGACCTACGGGCAGTTGGAAGAGGGCAAGCACTTCGCGGGCGGGCGTTTCGTCGAATCCTTTGCGCTGGAGGACGAGCGCTGGCGCTGCGGGCTGCTGATCTGCGCGGACACCTGGAACCCGGCATTGGTGCATCTGGCGGCGGTGCAGGGCGCTACCCTGCTGCTGAACCCGGTGGCCTCGGCCGTCGAGGCGGTCGGCGGCCAGTTCTCCAATCCTGGCGGCTGGAAGAAGACGCTGGATTTCTATTCCCTCGTCTACGGCATGCCGATCCTGTTCTGCAATCACACGGGACGGTTCGACGGCCTGAATTTCTGGGGCGGCAGCCGGATTCTGGATGCCGAGGGCGAGACCCTGGTCCAGGCAGGGGAGGAGGAGGGGCTGTTCACCGCCGAGTTGGACTACGGCCAACTGCGCCGGGCGCGCTACAGCTTGCCGACGCTACGCGATTCGAACCTGGCGCTGATCCGTCGCGAACTGGCGCGCTGGGAGGAAATCCTGGGCGTTCCGCCGGAAAGCCGAAGGTTGTGACAATTCGACCTTTCTTTTTCTAAAAACTTGGCAGATTCATGGCTTTGGCGTAGATTGCTGACGCGAAACGGGGCGTTAAGAAATCCCCGAATAGGATTGCTGCCACGGTTCGAAGTTAGGGGAACCTTGGCAAAACGAGCCACCGGGAAAGCAGCATGGGAGCGAACCCTCATGGGGAAGCGGAGTAAGTTCGGAGTCGTCGCACTTGCGGTCTCGATTCTGACGGGTGCATTTTTCTTCATGTCATCGAACGCGGAAGCGCAAAGCAATCAGTCCGCCTCCAAGGGGCAGTCGCAGCGTCTGACCGTCACCGCCGTGCCGGTCCGCGGCGCCGCGCCGATGAACGAAAAGATCGCCTATTCGGTCGAGGCGCTCGACGGGAAGGACCGCGGCAAGGTCGTCGCCGCGCAGACGGGCCCGCAGCTCGTCGCCGACCTGCCGTCCGGGCGCTACCGGGTCACCTCGGTCTTCGGCCTTTCGACCATCCGCTCCGAGGTCAGCATCGCCGACGCGCCGGTTGCGCATCAGGCGGTCCTGAACGCGGGCGGCGTCACCTTGGCGCTGATGCCCTACTTCGGCGCACCCGAGGTCAAGGACGAAATCGATTGGACCGTCTGGACCTTCGGGCGGGACTCCTCGGGCAACCGCTGGAAGGTGGCCAGCGTGCGTGGCGCGAACCCGCACCTGATGCTGCCGGAGGGCTACTACTACGTGACCGCGAAGCACAAGGGTGTGGAGGCCAAGCACACCATCGAGGTGACGGCGGGCAACAACTACAACTATTCCATCAACCTGAACGCCGGCACCATGCGGGTCTTCGCGGAACCGGCGGCGGGCGCCAACACGGACGTCACGGTCTTCTGGAAGATCTATGCGAAGGGCGCGGGCGCCGGGTCGGAGCCTCTGGTGACCAGCCAGACCGTGGGCGACAACTTCCTGCTGCCCGAAGGCAGCTACCTTGTGATCGCCGAGCAGGGCGGCAAGGAAGTCCGCAAGGAGTTCAACGTCGGCGCGGGCCAGAAGCACGCCGTCAAGATGGCCTTCTGACCGCCCCGCCTTACAAGAACGAGAGAGGGCGCGCCCATCCGGCGCGCCCTTTTCGTTTGTCCGGCGGCCGCTTCAGCGTTCCTGCTTCTGCGGCAACCCGTCATTGAGTTCGTAGTAGTCGCCCTTGTAGGCGACGAACATGTGGCTCTTCATCGTCAGTCCGCTGGGCTCGTCTATGCTGCCGGCCATGACCGCGATCACCGGCAGGCTCGCCCGGTCCCAGAAGAGGTTGGAGCCGCAGGAGGCACAGAAGCCTCGACGCACCCCCGGCGAGGACTCGAACCAGGAGAGCGTCTCCTCGCCCGAGATTATCTGAAAGCTCTCCCGGTCCACGGCGGTGGCCGCCACGTAGTGTCCGGAGATCTTGCGGCACTGGCTGCAGTGGCACCCGAAGACGGGACGCAAGGCACCCGTCAGGCGGTAGCGCACGGCGCCGCAGAGGCAGCCGCCCTCGCGGACTTCGGCGTCGGGCGAGGGGACGGGGTCAGCCATCCGCCCGCAAGCGCTCGTTGTTGGGGTCGTAGGGGCTCTCCTCCAGCACCGTGCAGCGATGCTTTGTGCCCAGGATGTCGGTTTCAAGCTCCGTGCCCGGCACCGAGAGGTCCGGCTTTACCATGGCGAGCATCAAGGACTTGCCGATACGGAAGCCATAGCCGCCGGACGTGGCGCGGCCGACCACCTCGCCCTGGTGGTAGATCGGGTTGCTGCCCAGCGCGTCGGCGTCGGTGACGTCGTGCACTTCCAGGGTGGTGAAGGCGTAGTCGAAGCCCTTCTGCTGCCACTCCACCAGCGCGTCGCGCCCGATGAACTCGCCCTTGTTGGGATGGGCGAAGCGCTGCAGGCCGGACTCGAAGGCGGCGTATTCGATGGAGAGCTCACGGCCCGGCAGGCGGTAGGACTTCTCCAGGCGCAGCGAGTCCATTGCGCGCAGGCCCAGCGGCTTCAGGCCGAGATCGGCGCCCGCCGCGGTCAGCTTGTCGAAGATGTGCAGCTGGTACTCGATGGGGTGGTGCAGTTCCCAGCCCAACTCGCCCAGGAAGTTGACGCGGATGGCGCGCGCCGGGGCGAGCCCGACGTCGATGTCCTGCGCCGACAGCCAGGGGAAGGCCGCGTTCGAGAAATCCGTGCGCGGGGAGACACGCTTCATCAGCTCGCGCGCCTTGGGCCCGGCCACGATCAGCACGCCCATGGAGGTGGTCAGGTAGTCGAAGCGCACCGAGCCGTCGGTCGGCATGTGCTTCTTGATCCAGTCGTGGTCCAGCCGCTCGAAGCCGCCGGCGGAGACCATGTAGAAAGAGCTTTCGCCCTCGCGCAGGATCGTGAACTCGGAGTGCACGCCGCCACGCGTGTTGAGCGCGTGGGCCAGCGCGATGCGGCCGACCTTCTTGGGCAGCTTGTTGGCCACCAGATTGTCGAGGAAGGCCTCGGCGCCCGGCCCGGAGATGCG
This sequence comes from Limibacillus sp., assembly GCA_037379885.1. Taxonomy (NCBI): domain Bacteria; kingdom Pseudomonadati; phylum Pseudomonadota; class Alphaproteobacteria; order Rhodospirillales; family Rhodovibrionaceae; genus Limibacillus; species Limibacillus sp. The sequence goes on along the minus strand of JARRJC010000013.1, from coordinate 4,525 downwards.
CGCCTTGGCGAAGCCCGAGAGGTCCAGAAGGCCGACGTTCTCCATGACGTTGCGGCACTCGTTGCCGACATGCTCGAAGTACTTGGAGCGGCGGAAGGACCAGTCGTCGACGGGCTCCACACCCTCGGGCGCGAACCAGTTGGCCCGCTCCCAGCCGAAGGACTGGCCGAAGACCGCGCCCATGTCCTTGAAGCGCTCGTAGGAGGGGGCCCGACGCAGCGGGCGGGCGGCCGGACGCTCCTCGTCGGGGAAGTGGGTGATGAAGACGTGGGCGTAGGCCTCCTCGTTCTTCTCGATCAGATAGGATTCGGTGCAGTAGTCGCCGTAGCGGCGCGGGTCCACGCCCAGCATGTCGATGGTGGGCTCACCCTCGACGATCCACTCGGCCAGCTGCCAGCCGGCCCCGCCGGCCGCCGTGATGCCAAAGGAGTGACCCTCGTTCAGCCAGAAGTTCGGAAGGTCCCAGGCCGGGCCCACGATGGGGTTGCCGTCCGGGGTGTAGGCGATGGCGCCGTTGTAGACCTTCTTGATGCCGACTTCGCCGAAAGCGGGCACGCGCTCGATGGCGGACTCGATGTGCGGCATCAGGCGGTCGAGGTCTTCCTGGAACAGCTCGTACTCGCTGTCCTCGCTGGGGCCGCGCACGTAACAGGCGGGTGCGCCGTGCTCATAGGGGCCGAGGATCAGGCCGCCGCGCTCCTCGCGCATGTACCAGGCGCCGTCCGCGCCGCGCAGCACGCCCATCTCCGGCAGGCCCTGCTCCTTGCGCTTCATGATCTCCGGGTGCGGCTCGGTGACGATATACTGGTGCTCGACCGGGATCACGGGAATGTCGAGCCCGACCATCTTGCCGGTCTGGCGGGCGAAGCTGCCAGTGCAGGTCACGACGTGCTCGCAAGTGATGTCGCCCTTGTCGGTCTGGACGACCCACTCGCCGGCGTCGCTGCGCTTGATGCCGGTGACGGCGGTGTTGCGGTAGATCTCCGCTCCGAGCGAACGCGCGCCCTTGGCGAGCGCCTGGGTCAGGTCGGCGGGCTGGATGTAGCCGTCGTCGGGGTGCTGGATCGCGCCGATCAGGCCGTCCTTGACCGCCAGCGGCCAAACCTCGACCACCTCTTCGGGGGTCAGCACCTTCACGTCGATGCCGATGGTCTCGGCCACGCCCTTGTACTGCATGAACTCGTCCATGCGGTCCTGGTTCGTGGCGAGGCGGATGTTGGAGCACTTCGAGAAGCCGACGTCCTGCCCGGTCTCCTTCTCAAGCTCCTGGTAGAACTTGACGGAGTACTTGTGGATCTGGCCCACCGAGTAGCTCATGTTGAACAGCGGCAGCAGCCCCGCGGCGTGCCAGGTGGAGCCCGACGTCAGTTCCTTGCGCTCGACCAGGACGACGTCGCTCCAGCCCTTCTTGGCCAGGTGATAGAGGGTGGAGACGCCGACCGCGCCACCGCCGATGACCACAACACGCGCATGAGACTTCATGGGACTCTTCCTCGAAAGGTTTCTTGAGGGGAGCAGCGCTCCCCAAGGGCGAAGCGATTTCAGGTTCAGACAATCGTGAATCCGCTGCCGAGCTTCCAGGCAATTTGCGACAGGAGGACTCCGGATTACGACATGGGCCGGTTACAGGGCAACCTACGAACAACAAATAATCTTGACAAATATTGTTGATATGACTATAGTTGTTCGCGTTGCCCGAGCTGCGGCCAGATTCTGGCCAAATCGGGCCGAGCCGCCCTCCCGCCGGAGAGGCGGCTTTTTGCTGTCTAGCCTCAGCTTCAGCCATAGCCCCAGCCCCAGTGCATTCCGCGCCGGGGCTTTTTCTTTGTCCGCACCGAAAGGAACCGCCGCCATGAGTTTTCTCGACGACGAGAAGTCCCGCCGCAAGCGCCGCTTGCCCGATACCCCGCCGCATGCGACCGCGCCCGGGGTTCAACCGCTCAAGACCAAGCGGCCTGAGACCAAGCCACCGATGACCGCCGCCAAACCTCCCTCCGGCACGCCGCAGCCCCAGCCTGCGCCAAAACCTGCCCCCAAGCCCGCGCCCAAGCCCATTCGCGGATCAGGCGCGCCTGCTTCTCCCCCGGCGGCCTTTCCCCCGGGTCCGGTGCCGGTCGCACCTCCAGCCTCTTCGCGGCCCCCATCAAAGCAGCCGGGGCAGGGCGCGGATCAGCCCTTGTCCGAGGCCTCGCCGTCACCCACCGGCGCCAAGCCCACGCCCAAGCCCAAGCCCAAGCCTAAGCCCAACTTCCGGCCCAATGCAGGGGAGAGCGCCGTGACCCTGGAGAAGGACGCAAGGCGGGAAGTCTGGCTGACGCGTCAGGCCAAGCGGGCCGAGGAGCGGCGCAACAGCGCCTCGGTCGCGGGCCAGGCGGCGCGCCCCGGCACCTCGAACCATGTGATTCGTCAGGCCGAGACCGACCGCCTGGAAAAGCATCGTCAGGCGTTGCAGGCCGAGGCGGGCGAGATTCAGCGCCGCCGCGAGGACCTGCTGGATGGCCACGGCCTCAAGGGAGAGGCGCGCGCCCAGGCCGAGCGGGCCTTGAGCGTGGCGGGCCGCCACAACCGGGAAAGCGAGATCAAGCTGACCTACGACCCGGAGAGCGGCTTGACGCAGTTCGCGCGCGAAGGCGCGGCGGGCGTTCCGCTGGCGGAGCTGCCGTCTGCTCAAGCTGCCAGCTTGTTGGAAGGCCTGGGTGACAAGGCCAAGGACCCGAAGGTCCTCACCGCCGCCCTCGCCACGGCGACCAAGACCCTCGCCGATGCACAAGCGTCAAAAGAAGCCCCGCTAGCCGCCGCTACGGACCTGGAGGCTCAGAACCTGGACCCGCAAGGCGCTGCCGCCCGCCAGGCAGACGCGCAGGCGCGGGAAAACGACCGGCAAGATCAGATCCTCTTCGTCAAGGGCCTGCGGCCCGATCTCCCCGGCGATCCAGAGGCGGAGGAGGGTAGTGTTGAGCGCACGCACTACCACCTCGGCCAGCAAGTGGAGCAGAGTCTTGAGAAGGGCGAGCGGGCGACCGTGCACCTGCACCCAGACGAGCGTGATCGCCTTTCCATTCTGGCTGAGGAGATGGAGGGCCTGCGAAGCGGCGTTCTAGAGGGTTCAGCCACACAGCGTCAGGGCCATTTAGCGCAGTTCGAGCAGGCCAAGGCCGAGTTCGACGCCATTCTGAGCTTGGGCCGCGATCTGGATGCTATTGAGAGCGCCGGTGTCTTCACGGTGCAACGGAGCGAGGACGGCGGCTTCCGCCTATCTGGCGGGAACCTTGAGGCGCCGCTGAACTTGCCCTTCGCCGGCAGTGACCTCCGAAGCGGCCTCTTGAATGCGTATGCCTCCGGTCGCCTGTCTCATGAGGAGATTATTGAGGGTGACCTCCACCGCCTCTACGACGACAGCGGTTCGGCGACCCCCTTGGCCTTCGATCTCTGGGCCGTGGACCAGGCTACCGCCGCCGCCCAACCGCTCACCGATCCGGCCAATTTCGGCGCGGCCAATAGTCTTGTCGATGGTCTCATGGAAACTCCGGGGGTGGAGAACGCCGCAGCCTTCAACGGCGTCTTGAGCAATCTTGAAGAGCTTGAGACGAAGGCCCCGGACGCATCAGAAGCCCAAGCATTCATCGCGGCCAATCCGGGCCTGGGCCGCAAGGCTGCGCGTGGTCACCGGGGTACGGATGTCGAGCGGTACGAGGCGGCGCAGGCGACCCTGGCGGCCTACGAGGAGCAGGCGGAGGAACTCGCCCATCTCCAGACCGCCGTCTTCATGGCACGCGTCGTGGAAATCGCCGGGGCGGAGGAGGTACGGGACCACGAATTCGACGTGGTTGGATCTGCGGCGCAAGGGGCGGTAGTGAATGCAGCCTTTGCGGTGCGCTCCATGAACCCAGCTGCCATTCATGGTACTGCTGTGCTCGGCGCCTTGGGGAATGCCGGAGAAGCAGTCGCTGGGCGTCTAGCCGCTAGTGAGGTTGAACTCAAGCGTTTACCGGAGATGCTTCGCGAGGATCCCGAAGCAGCAGCCACGCTCATGGCGTCCATCGCCGGAGCACAGGATTGGGGCCGAATAGCAGGGCATATGCTTTCTGTTGGACGTGTAGGGCAACGATTGGGCTTTGAGGGCTCTAGGAATGCTCTACGGATTCTCAGCGAAGAGGCTGGGGCTGCCGCGACCAACGAAATACTCAAGTAAGAAGCGGCTCAGGGGCGGGTATTTACTCGCCCCTGGCACCCCCATTGGTTTAGTGTATACGCAAAAATCGATACAGCATTTAGGTGAGATGTTCATGTGGTCTTTGGATCCTCGCAAAAGCCCTCAAATGTATTTGGTCTACCTAGCCACATTCATCTATTTCCTAGAGGGGATGATCCCGGCGCGGTGTAGATGCCGTGACCGTCGTCGGTGATCACATGCCAAAAAATCGGCAGCGCCGGGATCATCCCCTCTAGGAAATAGATGAATGTGGCTAGGTAGACCAAATACATGTGAGGGCTGTTGCGAGGATCCAAAGACCACATGAACATC
>JARRJC010000012.1 GCA_037379885.1 Limibacillus sp. | reverse complement strand
CCCTTCGCCAGAGGCGGCAAGCTTAAGCGCTTTTCCTTCATGAGGCCGATTTATACCACGCAGGGCGCAAAAAAGCGCCGGTCGAAAGATGATCGCTTTCGGCCGGCGCTTCTTCGAGAGAGACGCCCGGGCAAAGGGGCTTAAAGGCCCCTACACCCGGCGCGTCCGGGGAGAGCGGTCAGTTGTTGGTCGCCGCGCAGGGGTTGCAGGGGTTGCAGCCGCCGCAGGGGTTCTTCTTCACAGCGCAGGGGCTGCAGGGATTGCAGGGGTTGCAGCTGGCGGCCGCGCAGGGGTTGCAGGGATTGCACGCCGCCGCGGCGCAGGGGTTGCAGGGGTTGGCCGCGCAGGACGCGACCTGCACCGAGGTGTAGTCACGGGCCTGGGCCTCCGGCAGAGCCGCAGCGCCGGTGGCGAGAGTGACGACGGAAAGAGCGACAGCAGTTTTCTTGAACATGAAATGAACCTCCTCGTTCAGGGGACCCTCCGAACCGCCGGAGGCTCCTTGATGCCTGTCTAGAAACTGGCTGTTTTCTGAGGTTGGAGCCACTCACGTTCCCGGTTTCTGAAACAACTTAGCGTGACCAATGCTCGCAAAAGCGTGAGCGGATCACCCGAGTTTCAGAAGCCAGCGCACCAGTGTCTTGGTGCGCCCGGAGAAGAGCTTGGGCGTATAGAAGGAACCGGCGCCGCGCTTGCTGACCTCGCCGAAGGTCGGATAGGGCGCGATCATCGTGGCCAGCTTGCCGATCTTCTGGCCGCCGTGAATCGCCAGGATCCAGGGTTGGATCAATTCGCCCGCGCCGGGTCCCGCGATGGAGCATCCCAGGATCTTGCCCTTGGGGGTGACGATCGCCTTCAGAAGGCCGTCCGTCTTGCGCTCGGCCTGGGCCCGGTCGTTCTCGGCGAAGGACCAGCGCAGCACCTCGAAGCGCTCCCCCTTGTCGCGCGCCACGGCCTCGGTCATCCCGACATGGGCCAGCTCCGGATCGCTGTAGGTGACCCAGGGGAAGGCGGAAAGGCTGACGCGGCCCGGCAGCCGGAACAGGAAGTCGCGGATGAAAAGCGCGCCGCCGTAGCCCGCCATGTGGGTGAACTGCGGGTTGCCCCCGACATCGCCCAGCGCATAGACCCGCCTGTTGGAGGTCGAACGCTGCCGCTCGTCCACCGTGACGCCGCGCCGGTCGTACTTCACGCCCGCCTTCTCAAGATCGAGGCCATCGGTCGTCACCTTGCGGCCGGCGGCGACCAGCAGGTGGCTGCCGGTGATCGTCTCGCTCGTCTCTCCCGCCTCGACGGAAACCGTTATCCCAGCGCCGCTCTTCTCCACGGCGACCACCTTCGCGCCTTCGTGAATCTCCACGCCGTCCGCTTCCAGGTGCGCGCGCACCACGGCCACGCATTCCGGGTCGTCCTTGGGCAGGATGCTGGCCATCTCCAGCAGCGTCACCTTGCTGCCCAGACGGGCGAAGGACTGGGCCAGCTCGCAGCCGATCGGACCGCCGCCCATGACGATCAGGTGGTCGGGCTGCTCGCGCAGATCGAAAAGGGTCTCGTTGGTCAGGAAGGACACGCCGTCCAAGCCCGGCACAGGCGGCACCATGGGCCGCGAGCCGGTCGCCACCACGAAGCGCTTGGCCGTGATCTCCTTGTCCCCGGCGATCACGGTCTTCTCGTCCTTGAAGCGGGCCCAGTCGCGCAGGACCGTGACGCCCAGCCCCTCGAAGCGTTCCTGGGAATCGACCGGGGCGATGCTGGCTATCACGTCCTTCACGTGATCCATGACGGCCGGAAAATCCACCTTGGGCGGATCGTAGGTGACGCCGAAGGGAGCCGCTGCTGAGCCTGCGTGAGCCGCTTTGGCCGCGGCGATCAGCGCCTTGGAGGGAACGCAGCCGACATTGAGGCAGTCGCCGCCCATCTCCCCGCCTTCGATCAGCACCACCTTGGCGCCGAGCTGCGAGCCGCCGGCGGCCACCGTGAGACCGGCGGAGCCGCCGCCGATCACGCAGATATCGCAGTCAATCCTGTCGGCCATGCCGCAACCCTCTTTTTGTCTGGTCGGCCCGGTCAGCGCCGGGCCTTCATACTATCAGGATAACCGTCACGCCTTGGCGTTGCGGTTCTTGAAACGACGATAGGCGACCGGCAGCAGCGCCAGCGCCGACAGCGCCAGAAGCGGGAGCAGGACCTGCGGGTCGAAGATGATGCCGAAATCCGGCGTCTCGCCCCGGTCCAGCAGGCTGCCCAGCCCGGCGCCGACGGACGCGTAGACGAAGGTGCCGGGAATGATGCCCGCCAGCGTGCCCAGGACATAGGTCCTCAAGGGCACGCCCAGCAGGGCCGGGACGATGTTGACCAGCCAGAAGGGGAAGATCGGAACCAGACGCAGCACCAGCAGGTAGCTGAGCGCGTTTTCCTGGAAGCCCTTTTCCATGCGGTCGAGATAGCCGCCGGCCCGCGCCCTCAGCGCCCCGCCCAGCGCGCTGCGTGCCGCCAGGAAGACCGCCGTTGAGCCAAGAGTCGCCGCCAGGACAGTGAGCGATCCGCCGATCCAGGTGCCGAACAGAAAACCGCCGGCCAGGGTCATGATGGTGCCGCCGGGAATCGAAAAGGCGATCACCACCGCATAGATCGCCATGAAGGCGAGATAGGTAAGCGCGCGGTTCTCCGCGACCTGCATCTGCAACCAGTCGCGGTTGTCCACCAGCGTTTGGTAGGACAGGAAGCGGTCGAGGTCCAAAGCGAAGAAAGCAACCAGCCCGGTCAGCAGAATTCCCACCGGAATCAAACGCTTGACGCTCAGGCGACGCTTGGGAGCAGGCGGCAGTTCGGTCTCTCCCGCCTTGCTCTTGGTCTCCTCGACGGGATCGCGCATGACCGTCATCCTTTCAATCTCCCCACCTGTTGCAAAGCCCGGTCTTGCGAGCCCCAGGCTATGTAACATCGCGGGCGATAACACCCCATTCACCTTACAGTGAGCCCCCGGTGACCGTGAAGCGCCGGCGCCCTGCGACAAATTCCCTTTGCAAAAGCCTCCTGGCGTCGTTGACAGAGGCGCTTGGCGTGCTTATACAGCCCCCTTCAAACACGTAGAGAGGCGGCCCGGCGAACCCTTGGCCGCCGCTCGCTTTATTTAGACGAAGACGGAGACGACAAGTGAAGCGCACCTATCAGCCGAGCGTGCTGGTCCGCAAGCGCCGTCATGGCTTCCGCGCGCGTAAGGCCACTGTTGGTGGCCGCAAGGTTCTCGCCGCGCGCCGTGCACGGGGTCGCAAGCGCCTGTCCGCCTAAAAGAGATGCCGGGGCCCCTCGGGCGGCTCAAGAAGCGGTCCGAATTCCTGCGCGTGGCGGCCTCGGGCCGTAAATGGGTCACGCCGGGCTTGATTCTTCAGGCCCGAAGGCGCAATCCCGAACCGCAGGAAACGCCGCGCCAAGGGGGTCGAGACGTGCCATCCCAAGAGCAGATCCGCGTAGGTTTCACCACCAGCCGCAAGGTCGGCCCGGCGGTGGACCGTAACCGCGCGCGCCGCCGCCTGCGCGCCGCGGCCGCCGAGGTTCTGCCCGCCAGCGGCCAGCCCGGCACGGACTACGTGCTGATCGGGCGCAAGGCGACCCTGGGCCGCGCCTATCCCGCCCTGGTGGCCGACCTGCGCAGCGCCGTGGAACGTCTGGCCGAGCGCGAGCGCGGCCAAGCGGGAGCCGGGGTGAAATGATCGGCTTTCTGCGCGCCCTGCCCGCCCGCCTTCTGATGGGCCTGATCCTGGTCTACCGCTATTCGCTGGCCTCCATCATGGGCCAGCGCTGCCGCTTTGCCCCCAGCTGTTCGGAATACGGACTGGAAGCCGTGCAGCGTCACGGTGCGATCAAGGGCGGCTGGCTGGCGGCGCGGCGCATTGCGCGCTGCAATCCCTGGGGCGGGTCCGGCTACGACCCGGTGCCTCTGCCCCTGGCGGACAAGCCCGCGGAACACCATAACTGCAAGCACCAAGAAACTGACAAGCCTCGAGGAGCCGAAGCCTGATGGACCAGAAGAACATGATCATCGCCATCGCCTTGTCGGTGGCCATCATCTTCGGTTTCCAGTTCTTCTATGAACTGCCGCGCCAGCAGGAGGCCCAGCAGCTGGCCCAACAGCGCGCCGCGAGCCAAGAGTCCAGCGTGCCGACCCCGCAGCCCGGCGGTGAGACTTCACCGGGCGGGGTCGCGCCCGCGCCCGGTAGCGAAGGCGCAGAGGTGACCGGCCAGAGCCAGGAAGAGATCCTCGCCGCCGACCCGCGCCTGGAAATCCGCAGCGACAAGCTGGTCGGCTCGATCCGCCTGACCGGCGGGCGCATCGACGACCTGATCCTCAGCAACTACCGCCAGGAACTGGACGAGAACAGCCCGCCGATCCGCCTGCTGCATCCCGCGGGCGGCGGCCAGGGTTACTTCGCCGACATCGGCTGGTCGAGCGCGGACAGCGCGATCACGCTGCCGAACAACGACACGCTGTGGCAGGCCGAGGGCGGCCCACTCACGCCCGACAATCCCGTCACGCTGACCTGGGACAACGGCCAGGGCCTGACCTTCGAGCGGCGCTACGCGCTGGACGAAGACTACATGTTCTCCGTCACCCAGCGCGTCACCAACGACAGCGGCCAGACGGTGTCGCTGGCGCCCTACGGCCTGGTTTCGCGGCGCGGAACGCCGGAGATTTCCGGCTTCTACATCCTGCATGAAGGTCTTCTGGGGGTCTTCGACAGCACCTTGAAGGAGGTCGACTACGACGACCTGGTCGAAGAGGGGCGGATCGAACAGACCTCCACCGGCGGCTGGCTGGGCATCACCGACAAGTACTGGCTGGTCGCCCTGGTGCCGGATCAGTCGGTCACCTATTCCTCGCGCTTCGTCCATTCGGGCGGCGAGGGCGCGGAGGCCCGCTATCAGGCCGACTATCTGGAGCCGGTGCAGGAGATCCCCGCCGGCGCCAGCGCGGAGGTCACCAACCGCATCTTCGCGGGCGCCAAGGTCACGACCCTGCTGGACGACTATCAGGATCAGGGCGTGGACCGCTTCGAGCTGGCGGTGGACTGGGGCTGGTTCTACTTCCTGACCAAGCCGATCTTCTACGCGCTGCACTGGTTCCACGGCATCTTCGGGAACTTCGGCATTTCGATCCTGGCGCTGACGGTCATCATCAAGCTGATCTTCTTCCCGCTCGCCAACAAGTCCTATAAATCCATGGCCAAGATGCGCAAGCTCGCCCCTGAAATGCAGGAGCTGCGCGAGCGCTATGGCGACGACAAGCAGAAGCTCAATCAGGGCATGATGGAGCTCTACAAGAAGGAGAAGGTGAACCCGCTTTCCGGCTGTCTGCCGATCCTGGTTCAGATTCCGGTCTTCTTCTCGCTCTACAAGGTGCTCTTCGTCACCATCGAGATGCGCCATGCGCCCTTCTTCGGCTGGATCCAGGACCTCTCGGCCAAGGATCCCACTTCGGTCCTGAACCTCTTCGGCCTCCTGCCCTACACGGTTCCGGACCTGGGACCGCTGGCGATCCTCTCGATCGGCGTCTGGCCGTTGATCATGGGCTGCACCATGTGGTTCCAGCAGTTCTTGAACCCGGCGCCGCCGGACAAGACCCAGGCCATGATCTTCCAGCTCATGCCGATCTTCTTCACCTTCATCCTGGCGGGCTTCCCCGCCGGTCTGGTGATCTACTGGACCTGGAACAACACGCTTTCGATCCTGCAGCAGGCCGTGATCATGAAGCGCCAGGGCGTCCCGATCGGGCGCAATCCGAAGAAGCGCACGAGCTAGCTCGCGAAAGGGGGAGCTGAGGTCATGGACCCCGATCCCGCCAAGGTCGGAACCGCGCCGGGCGAAGCCCAGCGCGCCCATGGCCGCTGGCTCTTTGCGCAAGACTGTCAGTTCATGATCGCCGCCGCCGGGCTCGACCAGCTGCCCGAGAGCGACCTGCCGGAGATCGCCTTTGCGGGCCGCTCCAACGTCGGCAAGTCCTCCCTGGTCAACGCGCTGACCGGGCGCCAGACGCTGGCGCGCACCTCCAACACGCCGGGGCGCACCCAGCAGCTCATCTTCTTCGATCTGGGCGGGCGCCTGCGGCTGGTCGACCTGCCCGGCTACGGCTACGCGCGCGCCGACAAGAAGAGCGTTTCCGCCTGGACCCGCCTGACGCGCGCCTTCCTGAAGGGCCGCCCGTCCCTGCGCCGCGTCTGCCTTCTGATCGACGCACGGCATGGCCTGAAGGACAGCGACCGGGAGGTCATGAAGGAGTTGGACAAGGCCGCCGTCTCCTATCAGCTGATCTTCACCAAGGCCGACAAGATCACCCTGGAGGAGCAGCAGGCGCTGCTCGCCAAAAGCAGCGCAGAGGTGGCTCGCCATGTCGCGGCCTATCCGGATATGGTAATGACATCCGCCTTGAAGGGCTGGGGGATCGAGGAGCTGCGCGCGCAGCTCGCGAGCCTGTCCGAAGGCGCGCCGCCCGAAGAGCCGGAGCGGCTCTAGAAGCGAAGAAGACTTAGAATGAGGGGAGCGGGAGGCCAGGAGCCCATGACGCAGAAATCCATCAGCGAGACCAAGCACTGGCTGCGCACGGCGGAGACCATCACCGAGGCCCTGCCCTTCATGCGCCGCTACGCCGGGCGCTCCTGCGTCGTCAAGTACGGCGGGCACGCCATGGGCGACGACCAGCTCGCGCGCATCTTCGCGCGCGACATCGTCCTGATGAAGCAGGTCGGCATCAATCCCATCGTGGTGCACGGCGGCGGCCCGCAGATCGGCAAGATGCTGGAGCGGCTGGAGGTGAAGTCCGACTTCGTCGACGGCCTGCGGGTCACCGACCAGAAGACGGTGGAGATCGTCGAGATGGTGCTGTCCGGCTCCATCAACAAATCCATCGTGCAGGCCATCTCCGAGGCCGGCGGCACCGCCGTCGGGCTTTCCGGCAAGGACGGGAACCTGATCCAGGCGACCAAGCTGCGCCGCACCAAGCGCGACGAGAACTCCAACATCGAGAAGATCCTCGACCTGGGCTTCGTGGGCGAGCCGACCAAGGTGAACCCGCGCATCCTCACCGATCTGGAGCAGGCCGGGATCATCCCGGTGATCGCGCCGATCGGCATGGGCGCCAACGGAGAGACCTACAACATCAACGCCGATACCGTCGCCGGGGCCATCGCCTCGGCCATGGGCGCTTCGCGCTTGCTTCTGCTGACCGACGTCGTCGGGGTGCTGGACAAGGAAAACAACCTGATCCCCGACCTGACGGTCGAGCAGGTGAAGGCGCTGCAACAGGACGGCACCATTTCCGGCGGCATGATCCCCAAGCTGGAGACCTGCGTCAGCGCCGTTCAGAACGGCGTCGACGCCGCCGTGATCCTGGACGGCCGCGTGCCCCACGCCATGTTGCTGGAGATCTTCACCGACCGCGGCATCGGCACGCTGGTGAAGGAACGCTAGAGCCGCGCCTTACGCCCTGCCTTACACCCTGCCGGTCGGCGGCGTGATGGCGGGCGCGCCGCCCTCCTCCTCCATGTCCAGCTCGCTGATCTTGTCGCCGCGTCCGGCGATCTTGTCCGAGGAAATCTTGATCTGCCGGATGTCGTCGGTCGCCTGAGAGAAGTGGCGGTCCAGCTTATCGACCCGGTCGCCCAGGCGCGCCACGTCCTTCATGAGAAGCCCGATCTCGCGCTGGAGCACATGGGCCTGCTCGCGCATCTTCACGTCCTTCAGGACGGCCCGCACGGTGTTGAGCGTCGCCATCATGGTGGTGGGCGAGACGATCCAGACCCGCTGGCGGTAGGAGGCCTCCACCACATCGCGGAAGTTGGCGTGCAGCTCGGCGTAGACCGCTTCGGAGGGCAGGAAAAGCAGCGCCGATTCCGCCGTCTCGCCGGGAATGATGTACTTGGCCGCGATGTCCGAGACGTGCTTGTCCAGCGCGGTCTTGAAGGCGCGGCGGGCGGCGAGGCGCTCGCTCTCGTCGCGGGCGGCCCTCAGCTGCTCGTAGCTCTCCAGCGGGAACTTGGCGTCGATGCCGATGGACCCCGGCGGGTTCGGCAGCTTCAACAGGCAGTCCACCCGCACCCCGGTGGAGAGCGTCGTCTGGAAGGAGTAGACCGAGGGCGGCAGGGTCGCCGAGACCAGATCGTGCAGCTGCACCTCTCCGAAGGCCCCGCGCGCCTGCTTGTTGGAGAGGATGTCCTGCAGCGAGACCACCTCCTGCGACAGCTTGGTGATGTTCTGTTGGGCGTTGTCGATCACCGCCAGGCGCTCGCCCAGCTTGGTCAGGGTCTCGTTCTGGCGGACCGCCTGTTCATTGAGGCGCTGGCCGACCCGCTCGCCGAAGCTGGTGAGACGCTGTTCCACCAGCTGGCCGATGGTCCGCTCCTGCCCCTGCAGGCGCTCGGAGATCTGATGCTGGCTGGAGGTCAGGCTCTCCGCGAGCTGCGCCAGCCGCCCGGCCATCTCCGCCGCCTGGGCCTGCTGGGCCGCCTCGGCCCGCCGCCCGCGCCCGGACGCGATGATCCAACCGGCCAGAATTCCGGCGAAAACCGCGGCCAGAATCACCAGCAGCGTGGTTTGGTCAATGTCGAGCGGCAGTTCCATGCCTAGAAACTAACAGCCGCGCCCGAGTCGCGGGTGCTTGACGCTCGCCCTTCCCCGCAATACCTAAAGGTCCAGCACAAGAACATCACCGCGAGTAAGAGAGCACTAGAGAGCCCATGGCGAAGCTGCCGATCCTGACCGCGCCCGATCCCCGCTTGAAGAAGATCTCCAAGCCGGTCGAGAAGGTTGACGACGAAATCCGCCAGTTGATGGACGACATGCTGGAGACCATGTACGTGGCCCCCGGCATCGGCTTGGCCGCGCCCCAAGTGGGCGTCTTGAAGCGCGTGATCGTCGTGGACGTGGCGGGCGAGGACGAGGAGCCGCAGCCCCTGAAGCTCGCCAATCCGGAGCTGGTCTGGGTCTCCGATCACGACAACAGCTACCAGGAGGGCTGCCTCTCCCTGCCCGAGCACTATGCCGACGTGGTGCGCCCGGCGGAGATCCGCGTGCGCTACCTGGACGAGGAGAACGAGATCCGCGAGCTGGAGGCAGACGGCCTGCTGGCCACCTGCATCCAGCACGAGATCGACCACCTGGAGGGTATCCTCTTCGTCGATCACATCTCCGCGCTCAAGCGCAACATGATCCTGCGCAAGCTTCTGAAGGCGAAGAAAAGCGGCGAGACCGAAGCCGCCACGGTCTGAGCCGTCCACCACCCCCTTTACCTTCCCCAGCGCCGAGACTTTGAAGTAGTCTCTTTGCCGCCATGAAGCCCTTGAAACTCGCCTTCATGGGCACGCCGGAGTTCGCCGTGCCCAGCCTCCACAGCCTGCTGCTCGCGGGCCATGATCTGCGCGCGGTCTATTCCCAGCCGCCGCGCCCCGCGGGCCGTGGCAAAAAGCTCCGCCCCTCGCCCGTGCAGCGCCACGCGGAGGAGATGGGCTTGGAGGTGCGCTGCCCTGAAAGTCTGAAGGATGAGGCGGCGCAAGCGGCCTTCAAGGCGCTGGACCTGGACGCCGCCGTGGTCGCGGCCTACGGGCTGATCCTGCCCAAGGCGGTGTTGGAGACACCGCGTCTGGGGTGCCTCAACGTCCACGCCTCCCTGCTGCCGCGCTGGCGCGGGGCCGCGCCGATCCAGCGCGCGATCCTGGAGGGCGACCAGCGCAGCGGCGTCACCGTCATGCAGATGGACGAAGGGCTCGACACCGGGGGCATCCTGGCGACCGCCGCCACCGCCATCACCGAGAAGGATACCGGAGAGAGCCTGCACGACCGCCTGGCCCTGATGGGCGGCCCGCTGATCGTCGAGACGCTGGCGGCGGTGGCGGACGGCGGCCTCAAGGCCAAGCCGCAGCCGGAGAAGGGCGTCACCTACGCGGCCAAGCTGACCCGGGAAGAGGCGAAGCTGGACTGGAGCGAGGACGCCGCGCGCCTGGAGCGGCTGGTGCGCGCCTTCACCCCCTGGCCCGGCGCCTGGTTCGAGGCCAAGGGCGAGCGCATCCGCGTGCTCGCCAGCGAAAGGGCCGAGGGGTCGGGCAGGCCCGGCGACATTCTGGACCGGCAACTGACCGTCGCCTGCGGGAACGGCGCCCTGCGCCTCACCAAGGTGCAGCGGGCGGGCAAGGCGGCGGTGGAGGCCGAGGCCTTCCTGCGCGGCTTCAAGCTGGGTCCGGGCGACAGCCTGGCATGACCCAGCGCTTCAAGATCACCGTTGAGTACGACGGAGGTCCCTTCGTCGGGTGGCAGCGCCAGCCGAACGGCCCTTCGGTGCAGCAGGCGCTGGAGGAGGCCATCGAGGGTTTCTCCGGCGAGACGCCCTTCGTGCAGGGTGCGGGGCGGACCGATTCAGGGGTCCACGCCCTGGCCCAGGTCGCCCACTTCGACCTGGAAAAGGAGATCACGCCGGACGCGCTGCAAGGCGCGCTCAATCATCACCTGAAGGGCCAGCCGGTGGCGGTCCTGTCGGTCGAGGCCGTGGGGGAAGACTTCCACGCGCGTTTCTCCGCGACGGGGCGCGCCTATCTCTATCGGATCCTGAACCGCCGGGCGGAGCCCGCCCTGGACCAGGGCAGGGTCTGGTGGGTGCCCATCGCGCTGGACGCAGAGGCCATGAACCAGGCCGCGGAGCATCTCGTGGGACACCACGACTTCAGTTCCTTCCGCGCCGCCGAATGCCAGGCGAGCTCGCCGGTGAAGACGCTCGACCGGCTGGAGGTCTCGCGCCGGGGCGACGAGATCGAGGTGATCGCCGAGGCCCGCTCCTTCCTGCATCACCAGGTGCGCAACATCGTCGGCACCCTCTCGCTGGTCGGCAAGGGGACCTGGAGACCTGAAAGAATTCAGGCCGTGCTGGAGGCAAAGGACAGAAAGGCGGCGGGCGCGACCGCCCCGCCCGAGGGTCTCTACCTGACGCGGGTCACCTACGACTGAAAAGAATCGGGTGAAAAGGATCAGGTGAAGAGGATCAGGTGAGCCCCTGGTCCTCGGCGCAGCCCAGGACGAGATTGAGGTTCTGGATCGCCGAGCCCGAAGCGCCCTTGCCCAGGTTGTCGAGCTGGGCCACCACCATGGCCTGCTGCGCTCCTTCGTTGCCGAAGACGTGGATGCGCAGATTGTTGGTGCCGTTCAGGTCCTCCGGGTGCAGGCGCTGGCGCGCCCCGCTCTCCTCCAAAGGCGCCACCGTCACGAAGCGCTTGTCCTCGTAGTGCTCGCTGTAGATCGCGTGGATGTCCTCCGGCGTCACGCCCTTGGGCAGGGACCAGAGCTGGAGCGGCAGGGAGACCAGCATCCCCTGGGCGAAGCGCCCGACCGAGGGCGAGAAGACCGGCGGATGGGAGAGACCGCCGTAAAGCATGATCTCCGGCAGGTGCTTGTGCGCGAGGTTGAGGCCGTAGAGCCAATAGGGCGCTTCGGTGTAGTTCGGGTTCTGCTTGTCCTCGTAGCTTTCCATCAGCTGCCGCCCACCGCCCGAATAGCCGGAAACGGCATGGATGCTGGCCGGAAACTGCGTGGGCAGCAGGCCCCGCTCGGTCAGCGGGCGCAGGATCGAGACCGACCCCACGGCGTAGCAGCCGACATTGGCGATGCGCTTGGAGTCCTTGATCCGCTCCGCATAGCCCTCGGCCATCTCGGGAAAGCCATAGACCCAGCCCTCGGCGACGCGGTGCGCGGTGCTGGCGTCGATCACCACGGTATCGGGGTTATCGATCAGGGAGACGGACTCCCGCGCCGCCTCGTCCGGCAGGCAGAGGATCGCGACTTCGGCGAGGTTCAAGAGACGCTTGCGTTCGGCCTGATCCTTGCGCTTTTCCGGGTCGATCGAAAGCAGTTCGATATCGTCCCGGGCCTTCAGCCGCGAAAGGATCTGCAAGCCGGTGGTCCCGGCCTCTCCATCGATGAATACCTGCCGTTTCATGGTCTTCGCCTTTTTATCCTGTCCGGCCTCTCCGGCGCGAAACCGCCCGCACGCGGAAAAGCGCGGTCATCATTTCGCATCGGGCGTCCGGCTTCAAGGCCGGGCCCGGCTAGCCGGTGATGAGCGCCGGGAACATGTTCAATCCCGCGCCGATGAAGAAATCCAGGGCCGTGAGCACGACCGCGGGCAGGGCGGCGATACCCAGCGCATGGCGCGCGACGCTCCAGTTGATGGCCAGCGCCAGCAGACCCGCCGGGAACAGAAGCGCCTCCGCGTCGCCGAAGATCATCGCGCCGATCATGAAAGCCGTAACCTGGGCCAAGAGCGCAAAGAGCTGAGCCCAGTTGTAGGCGACGATGTAGCCCGCGTAGCGGTCGAATCGGCCCAGGTTGCGCGTCACGTAGATCGCCGCCAGCGGCCAGTAGAGCCAATTGATCACATAGAACAGCAGAAAGCCGATCAGGTTGAACAGCAGATTGCCGCCCTCTGCCGCCGCCTCCTGTGTCTCCGGCCCCGGCGACACGATGAAGGCCGCCAGCATCAGCAGCGGCAGACCGTAGAGCGCCGCGTAGAAGGAGCGCCAATAGCCCCGCTCGCTGACGTCCAGCAGTTCCATGCCTTCCGGCTTTTGCAGCAGGAGCTGGAAAGCGCCCTTCAAAGAGCCTTCCAGCTCTGCTTTGCTCGGCAGGCTCATGTCGAGAAATATCCCTCCAATATCCTGAGGTAGATATTGGTGAGGGAGCGCAGTTCCGCCAGGGGCGTCTTTTCGTCCACCTTGTGGGCGGTGGCGTTGCGCAAGCCGAATTCCGCGACCGGGCAGGCGTCCTTGATGAAGCGGGCGTCCGAGGTGCCGCCGGTGGTGCCAAGCTCCGGCGCCTTGCCCAGTTCGGCCTCGATCGCGCCGGAAATCAGCTCCGATAGAGGCCCCGGCGGCGTCAGGAAGGACTCGCCGGAAACCGAGAACTCCAGATCGTAGCGCTTGCCCGCGGCCTTCACCCGCTGCTCGATCCAATCCCTGATATCGTCCGAGCTGTGATGGTCGTTGAAGCGGATGTTGATCCGCGCCCTGGCCTCGGCGGGAATGACGTTGGTCGCCGGATTGCCGATGTCGATGGAGGTGACCTGAAGGCTGGAGGGCGGGAAATGATCGCTGCCCTCGTCCAGCGGCTCCTGCGTCAGGGCCGCCAGAATGCCGACCAGCGCGTGGGCCGGGTTGTCTGCGAGTTGGGGATAGGCCGTGTGGCCCTGAACGCCCTTCACGGTCAGGCGCGCGTTCATGGAGCCGCGCCGCCCGATCTTCACCATGTCGCCGAGGCGCTGATCGCTGGTCGGCTCGCCCACCAGACAGTGGTCCAGGGCCTCGCCGCGCCCGGCCAGCCACTCCAGCATCTTGACGGTGCCGTTGACGGCGTCGGCCTCCTCGTCGCCGGTGATGAGAAAGGCGATGGAGCCGCCGAAGTCCGGGCCCCTCTTTTCCAGAAAGCGAGAGACCGCGGCCGCGAAGGCGGCGATCGAGCCCTTCATGTCGACCGCGCCCCGGCCGATCAGCTCGTCGTCCACCACCTCCGCGGCGAAGGGATCGACGCTCCAGGCCGCCGCATCGCCGACCGGCACCACGTCGGTGTGGCCCGCATAGCAGAAGACCGGCGCCGCCGTTCCGATGCGGGCGTAGAGGTTATCGACCCGCTCCGTCCCTGCCTCCTGGAACGGCAGGCGGTGACAGGTGAAGCCCAGCGCTTCCAGACGGGCTTGAAGCAGGTCCAGCGCCCCGCCCTCGGCCGGCGTGACCGAGGGACAGCGGATCAGCGCCTGGGCAAGCTCAAGCGTGTCAAAGGCCATCTCAGCCCCGCAGCAGCTCGTTGATCGACACCTTGGCGCGGGTTTTCTCGTCGACGCGCTTGATGATCACCGCGCAGTAGAGGCTGGGGCCCGGCGAACCGTCGGGCAGCGGCTTGCCCGGCAGGCTGCCCGGCACCACCACGGAATAGGCCGGGACGCGGCCCATGAAGGTCTCGCCCGTGTTGCGGTCCACGATCTTGGTGGAGGCGCCGATGTAGACGCCCATCGAGAGCACCGCGCCCTCTTCCACCACGACGCCCTCGACCACCTCGGAGCGCGCACCGATGAAGCAGTTGTCCTCGATGATGACGGGGCCGGCCTGCAGGGGCTCCAGCACGCCGCCGATGCCGACGCCGCCGGAGAGATGCACGTTCTTGCCGATCTGCGCGCAGGACCCGACGGTGGCCCAGGTGTCGACCATGGTGCCCTCGTCAACATAGGCGCCGATGTTGCAGAAGGAGGGCATCAGCACCACGCCCTTGCCGATGAAGACGCCCCGGCGCACGGTCGCGGGCGGCACGGCGCGGAAACCGGCCTTGGTGAAGTGCTCGTCGGTCCAGCCGGCGAACTTGGAGGGCACCTTGTCGAACCAGGCGGCCTTGCCGCTGGCCTCGTCCTCGGGCCCGCCGATGAAGCTGTGGGTCGGCGTCAGGCGGAAGGAGAGCAGCACGGCCTTCTTGAGCCACTGGTTGACCTCCCAGTCGCCCACGCCGCGCTTTTCGGCCACGCGGTAGCTGCCCGCATCCAGACCCGTCAGCGCCAGGTCCACGGCCTTGCGCACCACGCCGTCCGTCTCGGTCGTGATCTCCGCCCGGTTCTCCCAGGCCTCGTCGATGATGGACTTCAAATCCTCGGTCTGCATGCTGATCTTCCCTGGCTAGCCTGAAGGAAGGGGCTGGAAAACCGCCCCCTCAAAGTCGCTGCGGAAGATGCGTCAGGCGTGTCGAACTGTCAATTGACAGCCTAGCTGCAAAGCCCCAAGAAAACCACGGCTTGGAGGCGAGAGAATCGCCAGCGATAATGCGCCCGAGACCATCCGCGCACCCGTCACCGCCCTGCCACCTGGAGCATACCGTCATGAGCTTTGTCAGCTTCTTCCTTTCGCCCCTCGCCAGCATGCTGTTCGGCGCGCTCTACTTCGGCGCGTTGAAGCGGCCCTGGCTGGCGCAGCTCGAGAACGGGGCGCTTGCCCAAACGCGCAGCGCGCAACCCCTCAGCTATGTCCTCGCCTTCGCCGCTCAGCTCGGCGTCTCGCTTCACATAGAGTGGCTCTTCTCCCTCGTGGACAGTCATTTCGGCTTTGGACCGGGCGGCCTGATCCCGCTGCTCTGCTTCAACTGGATCTGTCTGATCGTCCTGCCCCTGGCCATGAACTACCGCTTCCAGGGCCGCCCGCTGGCGCTGCTTTTGCTCGACAGCGGCTTCTGGTTCGGCGCGATCGCGGTGCAGACCGCCATGAAGCTGGCCTTTTATCTCTAGGCCAGGAACTCTAGGCCAGAAGCTCTAGACCAGGAGTTCGCGCAGCCAATCCTTGAGGTCGGTGATGGTGTGGTGGACCGCGCTTTCATCGAGATTGATGTGGGTGTCCGGATCGTCGTGGCGCAGCCACACGGTGGTCATGCCCAGGCTGGCCGCCGGGGTCAGGTTACGCACCGTGTCCTCGACGAAGAGCGCTCGGGCGGGCGCGATGGCGTGGCGCTGACAGAGCGCGTCGTAGGCCTCGGGCGCGGGCTTGGGCCGGTAGTTGGCCGCGGTGATGTCGAAGGTCGCCTCGAAGTGCCGGGTGACGCCGAGGCGCGCCAGCACCTTCTCGGCATGCCCCTGCGATCCGTTGGTGTAGATCAGCTTGCGGCCCGGCAGGCTTTCGAGCAGGCCGTCCAGCTCCCGGTCCTCGCCCAGGCGTGAGAAATCCACGTCGTGCACGAACTCCAGGTAGGGCTCCGGGTCCAGGCCATGCTCCACCATCAAACCGTTCATGGTGGTGCCGTAGCGGCGGAGATAGTCCTTCTGGACACGGTGCGCCTCCTCCGGCCCCAGACCCAGAAACTCGGCTGTATAGCTGCGAATGCGCGACGTGATCTGCGGAAAGAAATCGGCCGCCGGATAAAGCGTGTTGTCCAGATCGAAGATCCAGGTGTCGATGCGCTCGGTCAGCATGACGTCAGCGCAACGCCTGCCGCCGGATAGGGGCGGCATTGGGGATGGGGACCACGACCGGGCGGCGGCTGCGCGCCGGGCGGACGGTGGAGGCGGCCCAGACTTGCTTGCGGGCCTCGGCCAGCACCACGCCGGAAAAGCGGGTGAACCAGCGCGCGCCCAAGCGCTCCCAGGCCTCCGCGCTCTTCATCAGCGTGCGGCTCCTGATCGGCGGCAGATAGAGCGCGCGGTCGGACGCCGTGGGCACGAAGCCATAGCCGCGCAGCAGGCGGTTCAGCTGTTGCAGGCCGTAGGGCTGACCCCAGCCAAAGGGCGAGCTGTCGCTGCGCGACCAGAGCCCCCGGCGGTTCGGCGTCACCACCAGCAGACGCCCGTCGCCGGCCAGCACGCGCCAGATCTCCTCCATCAAGGCGCGCAGCGCCTCGCTGCTCTCCAGCCCGTGCACCAGCAGCAGCCGGTCGATGCTGGAGTCGGGCAGCGGCAGGGCGGTCTCCTCCACCAGGGCCACCGCGCCAGGACCCTCGGCGGGCCAGTGCAGCACGCCCTGCTGCGCGGGCATCAGGGCCATGACCTGGGGCGACTCCTCGCGGAACTGCTCCAGATAGGGCACCGCGTAGCCGAGCCCGGCGACCCGGCATTTTGAGAGGTCGGGCCAAAGCCCACGGATCGAGCGGCGCACCATCGCCTCGGCGATCTGCCCCATCTCGGTCTCATAGAAGTCTCGCAAATCGACGACATCGGCCCACATGGTCTTTATGATGGTCGGCAACGACCGCGCCGCAAGCAAGAAATGCGAGGAGCCGAAGCAAGATGTCGAAACTGGAAGTCCAGCAGATCCCCGTTCTGAACGACAACTACGTTTATCTGGCGCATTGCCCGGTGAGCGGGGCCACCGCCGTGATCGACCCGGCCGTCTCCGGCCCGGTGCTGGCGGAGGCTGAACGGCTGGGCTGGACCATCACCCATATCCTCAACACCCACCACCACGCCGACCATGTCGGCGGCAATCTGGAGATCAAGGAGGCCACGGGCTGCACCATCGTCGGCCCCAAGCCGGACCGCGCCCGCATCCCCGGCATCGAGGTAGAACTGGATGAAGGCGACCGCTACCAGCTCGGCGAGGCCGAGGCCCAGGTCTTCTTCGTGCCCGGACACACCCGCGGACACATCGCCTACTGGTTCGAGGAGAGCGGCGTCCTGTTCTGCGGCGACACGCTCTTCGCGCTGGGCTGCGGGCGGCTCTTCGAGGGGACGCCGGAGCAGATGTGGCATTCCCTCTCCAAGCTGCGCGCCCTGCCCGACGACACGCTGGTCTACTGCGCCCATGAGTACACCCAGGCCAACGCCCGCTTCGCGCTGACGGTCGATCCCGATAATCAGGCGCTGCGCAGCCGCGCCGCCACGATCGACTCGCTGCGCGCGCAGGACCAGCCGACCGTGCCCTCCAACCTGGGGGAGGAGAAGGCCACCAACCCCTTCCTGCGCGCCGACGCGCCCGACCTCGCCGATGCTCTTTCCCTCAGCGGGGAAGCGCCCGAGCGGGTCTTCGCCGAGGTGCGCGGCCGCAAGGACAACTTCTGACGGCCTCGAACAGCGCCAGTTGCGCAATGTTATAAGGTAACAATTAAAATGACGATGAAGCTCTACTACTCAGCGGCCTCCCCTTACGTCCGCAAGGTGATGGTGACGGCCATCGAGACCGGGCAGCGGGACCGGATCGAGACCATTCCGGCGGACACCAACGACCTCGCGGGCCCGCTTCAGGGCGACAACCCCCTGGGCAAGGTGCCGACGCTGGTGCTGGAGGACGGGCGGCAGATCTTCGATTCCCCGGTGATCTGCGAGTATCTCGACAGCCTGCACGATCATGCGCGGGTCTTCCCCGCCTCCGGCGAGCCGCGCCTGGCGGCCCTCGTCCTGCAGGCGCTGGGCGACGGCATGATGGACGCAGCCCTCGCCATCGTCATGGAAGGCCGCCGGCCTGAGGAGTTCCGCTACGCCGCCTGGATCGACAGGCAGCGCCAGAAGATCGCGCAAGGTCTGAGCCGCCTGGAGAGTGACGCCGGCAGCTTGACCGAGGGCGGGCTCACCATCGGCCAGATCGCCGTCGCCTGCTTCCTGGGACACGCCGAGTACCGCAACATCATCTCCGACTGGCGCGGCGCGCACCCCAAGGTGGCGGCCTGGTACGACGGCTTCTGCGAGCGCCCCTCCATGAAGGAAACCGCGCCGCCGCCCGCCTGACCCCCTGGCAAGACGCTATCTCCGCCCCAAGGTCTTAAGGGTGAGCTCCCATCACCGGAACGGGCCAGGAGGCCAAAAACCTTGTCAGATAAGAAGTTGAACAAGACCGACGCCCGCCAGGGCGTGGAAACCAAACGCATGCGCTACGTGCTGGCCATCTCGCTCGGCTTGGCCGTGGTGGCCTTGCTGGCGGTGCTGGGCGTCTTCGCCTGAGCTGCGCCAGAGTCAGGCTTAGCAGGGTCAGGCGCGAAGCCACTCCGACAGTTCTCCAGCCGACGCGAAGACGTCGCGCGCCCCGGCCTCGCGCAGCGCGGCCTCCTGCCCGTCCGGGATGTGGCTTGCCGCCAGCAGGCCCACGACCGCGATCCCGGCGGCGGCGGCGGCCTGCACGCCGGTCACGCTGTCCTCGATCACCAGCGCCTCGCCCGGCTGAAAGCCCATGCGCGCGGCTGCGTGAAGGTGCAGGTCGGGCGCGGGCTTGGCGCGCGCCACCTGCTCCGCGCTGAAGCAGGCGCCAGCCTCGAAGAAGCGGGAGAGCCCGACGATCTCCAGGGCCCGCTCCAGCCTCTCCTGCGCGGCGTTGGAGGCGACGCAGCGCGCGCCCCGGTCGGCTTGCAGCAGGGCCGCCATGCCCTCCAACGGCTGCAACTCGGTCTCGAAGGCGATAAGTGCCCTGGCCTGAACCCGCCGGGGAAAGTCGCCCGGCAGCGCGACGCCCGTTTCGGCCGTCACGACCTTGGCGATGGCGGCGTCGGTGTAGCCCGCGAAGCGATCGGCGACCGCGCCCGCGTCATAACTGAGGCCCCAGTCCGCCAACTCCTCGGCCACCACGCGGCAGGCGATCGCCTCGCTGTCGATCAGCACGCCGTCGCAATCGAAGATCAGGAGAGGCGGCCGGTTCATGCGCCCCTCAGGAGGCGTAGGAGAAAGTCCTTGGACGCCAGAACCGCGCCCCCGAAAACCAGGAAGGCGGCGAGCCCCACCACCCAGCTCGGCTCGGCGAAACCGGCCAGAATCAGGACCAGGGTGGAAAGCAGCGGCGCCATGTAGGAAGACGCGCCCAGCACCGCGATCCGCCCGTGCTTGGTGCCGTAGTCCCAGAAGAAGAAGGCCACGCCCACGGGCCCCAGACCCAGCCCGAGGATCGCCAGCCACTCCCCGAGGTCCGGCGCCACGGTCTTCTCGAACAGCAGGTGGCAGAAGCCGCCCAGGATCGCGACCAGCAGGCAAAAGCCCGAGACCACTTCGGTCGGCACCCCGCCGAAGCGCCGGTTCGTGACGGAATAGCTGGACCAGGTGAGCGCGCAGGCAATGGCCGCCAGATAACCCGGCAGGTACTGCGCCTGAAAGGAGACGCGGCCCCCGTCGGTCACCAGCAGGCCCGCGCCCGCCAGGCCCAGGAGCGCGCCCGCCAGGTGGAACCAGCGCAGCCGCTCGCCCGGAAGCAGCGCCGAGAAAACTACGATCAGCAGTGGCCAGAGATAGGCGATGAGGCCGGCCTCGACCGGCGGCGCGTTCTTCAGCGCGACGAAGTAGAAGAAGTGATAGCCGAAGAGCCCGCCGACACCGAGCGCCCAGGCGAGCGGCGGCTGCCGCAAGACCGAAAGCCCCTTGAGGCCCCGGCGCAGCAGGAAGGCGAGGCTCGCCAGGAACGCGATGCCGAAGGAAAGGCTCAAGAGCTGGAAGGGCGGAACGCTCTCCGCGCCCGCCGTGAAGAGCGCCAGCAGCGCCCAGAGCAACACGGCCAGGAAACCGATCAAGGTGGCCCTGACCGAACGGTCGGGCAGCGGCAAGGGAGGCGTCGTGCTCATAGCGATGCCTTCTAGCCGCGCCGGACCGCCGGGGCAAGCGGCCAGAAGGCCCCGAGCGGCAGCCCAGAGCGCCGCCCAGAGCCGCAAGCCGCCTTCGGCTACTTGCGCGCGCCGTCCTTGAAGGCCTCGTCCAGCTCGACCTGGAGCCCGGTCACCAGCTTGTTGGTCTCCGAGGCCATGCCGACCACGGCCATGAGCTCGGCCAGCATCTGGTCGGTCATGCCCTTGGCCCGGGCGGCGGCGGTGTGGCTGTTGATGCAGTAGCTACAGCCATGCGCGGTGGAGACGGCGACATAGATCATCTCCTTGGTCAGCGGGTCGAGCGCGCCCGGCGCCATCACCTGCTTCACCGACTCCCAGGTCCGCTTCAGGGTCGCGGGGTCGTTGGCCAGCGCCTTCCAGAAGTTGTTCACCCAGTCGGTGCCGCGCAGTTCCATGATCTCCTCATAGACCGCGCGCACTTCCGCGCTCGCCGTTTCGTATTCGATCAGGGGCAGGGTCGCCATGCTTTGACTCCTAGAGCGTAGAGTTCACGGAGTTGGGGCCGCCCAAACCGGACGGCCCCGTATCTAATTCCAGGCTTTCGCTTTCGCGCTTAGGACATGTACTGGCCGCCGTTGGCGCTCAGCGTGGAGCCGGTGATGAAGCCCGCGTCGTCGCCCGCCAGGAAGGTGACGCAGCTCGCGATCTCCTCCGGCTCGCCGAGGCGACCCACGGGGATGAGGGGCAGGATCTTGCTGTTCAGCACCTCCTCGGGCACGGCGCGCACCATCTCGGTGCCGATGTAGCCCGGCGCCACCACGTTGGCGGTGATGCCCTTGGCGGCGTTCTCCTGCGCCACGGTCTTGGTGAAGCCGATCACGCCCGCCTTGGCGGCGGCGTAGTTGGCCTGACCGAACTGGCCCTTCTGCCCGTTGATCGAGGAGATCGAGATGATCCGCCCGAAGCCGCGTTCGCGCATGCCCTCAATCACGTTGCGGGTCATGTTGAAGAGCGAGTCCAGGTTGGTGGAGATCACCGCCGACCACTGTTCGGGCTTCATGCGGTGCAGGGTGGTGTCGCGGGTGATGCCCGCGTTGTTGACCAGGATGTCGATCGGCCCCAGGTCGGCCTCGACCTTGGCGATGCCTTCCTTGCAGGCCTCGAAATCGGCGACGTCCCACTTGTAGACCGAAATGCCGGTCGCTTCCTTGAACTTGTTGGCGGCCTCGTCGTTGCCGCCGTAGGTGGCCGCGACCGTATAGCCCGCGTTCTTGAGCCCCACCGAAATCGCCTCGCCGATGCCGCGCGTGCCACCGGTGACCAAAGCTACTCGTGCCATGCTGTTACCTCCCTGCTCTGCTTTCACGGGTCCTCGTGCTGGGACCGCTTATAGCTCATGGACGCAACGGCTCTCCCCGCGCGCCTCTCCAAGTGACCCTGATAAGAACATGAGCCAAGTTTCAAACCAAGGCCCTCGTCCCGCGCTGCGGCATGGCGGGCGGCGCAGGCGAGCAGGGGACAAAAGAAAAGGGCCGCCCGGCGGGGCGGCCCTTCGCTTCGTCTTTATTGGCGCCTGAGCTTAGCGCTCCAGGCACATGGCGATGCCCATGCCTCCGCCGATGCAGAGCGTGGCGAGGCCCTTCTTGGCGTCGCGGCGCTGCATTTCGTGCAGCAGGGTGACCAGGACGCGCGCGCCGGAGGCGCCGACCGGGTGGCCAAGGGCGATGGCGCCGCCGTTGACGTTCACCTTGGAGGTGTCCCAGCCCATGTCCTTGTTGACGGCCAGGGCCTGGGCGGCGAAGGCCTCGTTGGCCTCGATCAGGTCGAGGTCGTCGACGGTCCAGCCGGCCTTCTCCAGCGCCGCGCGCGAAGCCGGGATCGGGCCGGTGCCCATGATCGAGGGATCGACCCCGCAGGTCGCCCAGGACACGATCCGCGCGAGCGGCGTGACGCCGCGCTTGGAGGCTTCGGCGCCGTCCATCAGGACCACGGCGGCCGCGCCGTCGTTGATGCCCGAGGCGTTGCCCGCCGTCACGGTGCCTTCCTTGTCGAAGGCCGGACGCAGCTTTGTCAGGCTCTCCAGCGTGGTGCCGTGCTTGGGATGCTCGTCGGTGTCGACCACGATGTCGCCCTTGCGGGTGGAGATGGTGACCGGAACGATCTCGTCGGCGAACTTACCGGCCTTCTGGGCCTCTTCCGCCTTGTTCTGGGACTTCAGCGCGAAGTCGTCCTGCTCGTCGCGGGTCAACTGCCACTGGCGCGCCACGTTCTCGGCGGTGTTGCCCATGTGGTAGCCGTTGAAGGCGTCCCACAGGCCGTCGCGGATCATGGAGTCGATGAACTTGAGGTCGCCCATCTTCTGGCCGTTGCGCAGGTGCGCGACGTGCGGGGCCTGGCTCATGGACTCCTGTCCGCCGGCCACCACGATCTTGGCGTCGCCGCACTGAATCGCCTGGGAGCCGAGCGCGACGGTGCGCAGGCCGGACCCGCAGAGCTGGTTGATCTGGTAGGCCGTCTTCTCGACCGGGATGCCGGCGTGAACGGCGGCCTGGCGGGCCGGGTTCTGCCCGGCGCCGGCGGTCAGGATTTGACCCAGGACCACCTCGTCGACCTCACCGGCTTCGACGCCGGCGCGGTTCAGGACTTCCTTGATGGCGGCGGTGCCAAGGGCAGAGGCGGGCACGGAGGAGAGACCGCCTCCGAAGGCGCCGACAGGGGTGCGGCAGGCACCGGCGATTACGATATCGGACATGATTGGGAAAACCTCCCTCTTTGGTTCCAGGAAGCCGGTCCTTCGGCATCGTGCGTCCGAAGGTTGCGGCGTTGAATCGGCCCGGAAAACGGAGAGCTATGAGGCGTCCTCTTGGGACCTGCTGCACCGCTCAGGGCTCGCTGCGTTGCACAATCCCGCTTGGTATAGCGCGGCGCGGGTCTTCTTCGCAAGAAGCCTTAGGGCGCGGAGCGTTTCCAGAGCCAATCGGCGAGCGGACGCCAGAGTTGATCGCGCGCCCCACCGGCCACGACCATGCCGATGTGACCCAAAGCGGGCGTCATCACCTCACATGTGGGAAGCGCCCCGGTGAGCGCAAGGGCCGAGGCGGGCGGCACGATCCGGTCCTGCCCCGGCACCAGCGCCAGGGTCGGCAGCGTGACCTCCGCGGGGTCCACGGGATGGCCCGCGATGCGCCAGAGGCCCAGATGCGTCTCGTTGGCGCCATACCAGCCCATGAGGCATTCCAGCGCGACCGGGGCGCTCAGCGGCACGCCGTCGTTGAGCCAGTCCTCCAGCGCCACGAAGCGCCCGGCCTTGCTGCCCGACGCCTCCATCCGCCCGAAGGCCATGAACTTCTTCAGCACCGAGAGCGGGTCCAGCAGCGCGAAGTAGCTCTGCACCATGTCGGTCGGCATGAAGCCCAGCCCCTGCAACAGGGGTTGCAGGAAACCCGCCTGCATTCCGGCGAAGCGCGAGACCTCCTCCTGCTCGGCATGGAAGTTCCAGGGCGTGGCCATCAGGACCAGCCCCGCCAGATCGCGCTGACGCCGTTGGGCCAGGGCCAGGGCCAGCAGCCCGCCCATGCAGTACCCGGTGAGGATCATGGGGGCCTTGGTGGCGGCGAGCGCGGCGTCGAGCGCCGCCTCCAGCCGCCCGGCCACGTAGTCGGTCAGGGTGAAGCCCCGCTCCGCCTCGCCCGGCGCGTCCCAGTCGATCACCAGCGGCTTGAAGCCCTCCCCGGCCAGCCAGCGCAGCAGGCTGCGGTCGGCCTGAAGGTCCAGCACGTAGTAGCGGTTGACGAGGGAGGGCACGACGAAGACCACCGGTGCGTCTTCCGGCGCGTCCGGGGCATAGTCCAGAAGGCGGGTCGACCCCTCCTGCCAGAGAACCGGCATTTCGGGCAGGTCGCGGCTGTAGGGGTGATGGCGATAGGCCTCGATGCCGTCTAGAAGGCCGTCCAGCCGCTCGTTCACCTGCGCCTGAAGGGCCTTCTGAAAGGCCTCAGGATCGATTCTTTGCAGGGCTTCGCGGAGCTGGGCCGCCCTTTCGGCTTCCGCGCGCGCCTGTTCCGGACTTGCGTCGGGGTTTTGCGCCCCGCTCTTCGAGGGCAGCGAGCCGTTCTTCCAAAACGGCCAGGCGGCCAAGGAGCTGTTCCACAGCATCAGCGCCGTCGTCAGGTGCATCGGCAGGGGACGCGGTCCCGTTCGCACCCCGGGCGCAGGCAGCGGCCGGTTTCCCTCCCGCTGGTGCTTGGCTTCCTGCTGCTGGTCCTGTCGGCTCAAAGCCGCCTCCCGCGGTTCCTGTCATCCCGGAAAAGGGATGGGGCTGCGTCGTCGCACCCATCATCATGCCGCTCAGCATCTGCTGCCACAACTGCCAGGGGGCGGGGGCGGCCTGCTGAGCGTAGCCCGGGGCGCCCATCGGGGCGCCGCCGGCGCCGGTCATGAGCCGCAGGATGGCCAGCATCTCCGGGTCGCGCGCCATGCCCGCGGCCTGCTCCTGCCAAAGGTCGAGAAAGCGCTGCGCGAGATCGCGGGCTTCCTGACCCGGATCGCCGGGTTCAGCACCGGAACCTGCCGCGCCTTTCTTTTCGCTACTGCTCACGAGAGAGCCTTCCTTTCCGCGCCGCGCCAAACGCCACGGCCCGGCGCGGGCGGCGGCAGTATAGGCGGCCAAGCTCTGTCAGGCCAAGGATTGGGAATCCTCAGATCAAGAAAGTTCTGAAACATTGACAGGGCTTTGCGCTGCACAGCACAATCCCTGCTGCAACGCCACATAAAGCAGAGTTAGGGCGGTAGACATATGGATAAGAACAAGGGGGCCGGGAAGAAGGCCGCCGGTGCGGAGGACAAGGCGGCGGGCAAGGACGTCGTGGTCATCAAGAAGTATGCCAACCGGCGTCTCTACAACACCGCGACCAGCAGTTACGTGACGCTCGACCACCTCTGTCAGATGGTGAAGGACGACGTGGACTTCGTGGTCTACGACGCCAAGTCCGGGGACGACATCACGCGCAGCGTGCTGACCCAGATCATCGTCGAGGAGGAGTCCAAGGGCACCAACCTTCTGCCTATCAACTTCCTGCGGCAGCTCATTTCCTTCTACGGCGACAACATGCAGTGGGTGGTTCCGCGCTATCTGGAACAGACCATGGGCGTGCTCGCCAAGAACCAGGAGAAGATGCGCCAGTCCATGCAGGACACCCTGGGCGGCATGTTCCCCTTCGGCAATCTGGAGGAAGTGGGCAAGCAGAACCTGGCGATGTTCGAAAGCGCCATGAAGATGTTCTCCCCCTTCCCCGAAGGCGAGGAAGACGGCCAGAAGCCGGCCGAGGGCAAGGCGGGCGACAACGCCAAGGAACAGCGGCTTCAGGAACTGCGCGAGCAGGTCGACGCGCTGCAGAAGCAACTGCAGTCCATGAGCGACGACAAGAAGTGAAACCCTTGGCGCGCCGGGCGCCGCCCCCATATCCTTCCTCATCATGACGCATCGTTTTTCAGATCCGCCGCGCCCGCGCACGGCAGAGGGCGCCCTGCGCCGCGTCGGCGTGGAGATCGAGTACGCCAAGCTGGACGTACAGCAGTCCGCCGACCTCGTGCAGTCGCTCTTCGGCGGGCAGCAGCACCCCGACGGCCTGCACCGCATCGCGGTCAAGGGAAGCGATCACGGAGACTTCCTGGTCGAGCTGGACCTTCGGCTGCTGCATCGCGAAGTCAGGGACGACAAACCCGACGACGACGAGGTGCAGCGCATGCTCAACGACCTCGACCGCGAGCTCACCAAGGCCGCGGGCGACGTCGCGGGGCTGCTGGTCCCCTGCGAGATCGCCTGTCCGCCCATCGCCTACAACGAGTTGGGCGCGATCGAGGAGCTCATCGTCCGCCTGCGCGAGAAGGGCGCGATCGGCACCTCCTCCAGCCTGCTGGCGGCTTTCGGCCTTCAGCTCAATGTCGAGCTGGCCAGCCTGGAAACCGATGACATCCTGCGTCAGATCCGCGCCTACCTGCTGACGAGCGACTGGCTGCGCGAGGAGATCGGAGTCAACATCAAGCGGCGTCTGGCGACCTTCATCGACCCCTTCCCGGCGCGCTACGTGGAGAAGGTGGTGGACCCCGGCTACAAACCGGACCTCGGGCGGCTGATCGACGACTACATCGAAGCCAACCCGACCCGCTACAAGGAGTTCGACCTGCTGCCGCTCTTCGCCCACCTGGACAAGGAGCGGGTGCGCGCGCAACTGCCCAAGGCCAAGATCAACCCGCGCCCGACCTTTCACTACCGCCTGCCGGACTCGCGCGTCGACGATCCCTCCTGGAGCCTGGCTGAGGAGTGGGACCGCTGGCTGGTGGTCGAGCGGGTCGCCGCCGACGAGTCGATCCTGAGCCGCCTGCAGAACGCCTATCTGGAGTACCGCAGCCATCTGGTGCCGCTCGGCTGGGCGGAGCGCACCCGGCGCATCCTGAGGTCCCTATGATGAGAGGCCGCGCGGGAGACAGGCCATGAGCCGCCGCCCCTTGATCGGCGTCACCGCCTCGCGCCGGGGCGGGCGCTTCATGTGGTGGTTCAACCGCTTCTCCGTCTGGCGGCACGGCGGGCGCGCCTGCCGTCTGGTCGCGGGCAAGCCCTTCGACCCGAAGGACCTGGACGGACTGATCGTCGGTGGCGGCGACGACATCGGCCCGATGCTCTACAGCGGCGAGATCGACCCGGCCGTTTCGATCGATCCGGAGCGCGATGCGCTGGAGCTCTACCTGCTGGGCGAAGCGCGCACGCTGGGGCTTCCGGTGCTGGGCATCTGCCGGGGCGCGCAGATGATCAACGTCTCGCTGGGCGGCAACCTGCACCGCGACATCTCGAAGGTCTACGACGGGGTGGGGCGGCGCAAGACGCCGCTGCCGCTCATGACCGTCACCATCGAACCGGACAGCCGTCTCGCGGCCATGCTGGAGCGCACCCGCGCCCGCGTGAACGCGCTGCATCATCAATCGGTGGACCGGATAGGCCGGGGCCTCAAGGTGGTGGCGCGCGATCACCTCGGGATCGTTCAGGCCTTGGAGTCCTCGGGCAGCGACTTCCTGTTCGGGGTGCAGTGGCACCCGGAATTCCTGATCTTCGACCGGGGCCAGCAGCGGCTTTTCCGCCGCCTGATCCGCCATGCCCGCGAGCAGGCGCTGGAGCGGGGCCGGACCGGCGGCAAAGGTCAGGCGGACCGCGCGAGCCTTGGGCGGCCGTAAGCGCGCGCCGTCACCTTGCCTTCCAGGAAGACCTCCCGCCCGCCCGCCACGGGCGCGGACTTCTGTTCGCGGCTGAACTCGACGCGGATCTCTTCCGCGCCTGCGGCCTCCGCGAGTGAGCGGGCCGCCGCCGCGGCTTGCGTCTCCGCTGCTTTGAAGGCGGCCTCAAGGGATTCCATGTCCTGGGGCGCGCTGGGGCCGTGCAGGCGGAAGATGCCCTCCTGCGGCGAGGTGATGGTGACCTGAGCGCGCTGGGAGACGCCGCCCGCGACCGCCCCCACGGCGTTGCAGACCTCGGCATGACGCGGCACCAGATGGCGCGTGCCCATCCTGCGGGCGATATCGGGATAGTAGATCGCAGCGGGCGCGCCGATGCCGACCAGCGGGCGCTTGAGCTGCAAGGCGACGCCCAGCATGGGCGCGCTCTGCAGGCCCAGCGCCCGGCGCAGCAGGCTCTTGGCCCCCGGACCGGGCGCAGCGCCGTAGCCCGCGCGCGCCTCTTCCAGCATCACGGCCTCCGCCAAGGCTTCGCCCGATTGCAACACGACGCGCTCTATCACGGCCTCGGCGAAGGCCTCGGGGCTGGCGGCGACCCGCTTGCCGAAGACCGTCTCGCTGCGCGCCCAGAGGGCCGCGCCCAGCGCCGCCGCCTCCGCCTGCCAAGTCGCCTGCAAGCCCAGAACATGCGCCGCGTCCGAGGGCGTGAAGGCGGAAACGATCACCAGACCCTTGTCCTGCAGCTGCTTCAGGGAGCGTTCCGCGTAGGCGCCGCCCATCAGATCGCCCAGCGCGACGGGACCGGCCGCCAAGGCCTGCCAGATGCTGGTCTCCAGACGCGAGAGCCCCTGTTCGCCACCCTTGGGCAGACTGCGCAGACGCAGCGCGAAGCGCCCGTCCCGCTCGTTCGGGAAACCCCGCTCCAACTGCTCCCTCAGCTTGACGAGGGTCTTGGGATACTCCTGCGCCAGAAGGCTGAGCGGCAGGGCGCGGCGCGGCCCCACGACCAGCCCCTCGCCTTCGGCCAGACGCACCTCGCTGTCGCCGCCCAAACCCAGGGTGTGGACCGAGACGGCCTCGACCATGGTGCGGTATCCGCCGACCCGCGCGCCCTCCGGATCGAGCAGGGGCTCGCCGTCGTTCAGGACCGCGATGTCCGTCGTCGTGCCGCCGATGTCGGAGACCACGATGTCGCTCTCGCCCGACAGGAAGCGCGCGCCCACGACCGAGGCGGCCGGACCTGAGAGGATCGTCTCAACCGGCTTCATCAGCGCGGTCTCCGCCGCAATCAGGGAGCCGTCGCCCTTGACCACCATCAGGGGCGCCTGGATGCCGCGTTCGCCCAGCATGGCCT
This sequence comes from Limibacillus sp., assembly GCA_037379885.1. Classification (NCBI taxonomy): domain Bacteria; kingdom Pseudomonadati; phylum Pseudomonadota; class Alphaproteobacteria; order Rhodospirillales; family Rhodovibrionaceae; genus Limibacillus; species Limibacillus sp. The sequence goes on along the minus strand of JARRJC010000012.1, from coordinate 20,929 downwards.
GGACAGCCTCGATCAACTGCGCGATCAGCGGCACGAGACGGGCATTCAAGAGCGCGGTGAGCGCGCGGCGCGGCGCATCCAGCCCGCCGGAGAGTTCATGGCCGCAGGAGACCGGCAGGCCGGTCTCCTCGCGCAGGATGTCGCGCACCCGCTTCTCGTGCTCCGGGTTGCGCACCGCGAAATAGCCGCAGACCGCGAAGGCCGCGACGCGGCCCTTGAGGCGCGCGATCTCTTCGCGCAGGGCGGCTTCATCCAGCGGCGCCTGCCGGGACCCGTCGTGCTGGTGACCCCCGGAGATGAAACAGACGGGGTCGCCGCCCAGGGCCTCCTTCAGGCCGCCGCGCTCCAGCATCTTCGGGGTCTGGCCGATCATCACCAGGGCGACCGGAAAGCCGTGGTGCTCGACGATGGCGTTGGTTGCGAGGGTGGTGGAGAGCGAGACCAGTTCGATGCCGGCGCGCGAGGCCTCGTCGATCTGCGCCAGCGCCGCTTCGGCGGCGCGGGAGACGCAGAGCGAGAGCTGGTCCTTGGTGGTCAGCGACTTGGCCGAGGCGACGACGCTTTCCGCCTCGTCGTCGAAGACCACGGCGTCGGTGTAGGTTCCCCCCGTGTCGATCCCCAGCAGCAGGGCCATGGCTGTCGGCGCTCCCAAATATTTCTTGAGGCCCGGCGGCTGCCGGCCAGAAATCCTTTTCCGACCTTTTCGGGTTCCGGGCAAGTCTATTGGCGGCAGGGTCCCAACAGGGCGCGTCGTCAGGCTTGCCCGAGCAGTTCTTCGAGGAAGGCGGGAAGCAGGACGCTGGCAGGGCCCTGGCGGGCCTCGTCGAAGAGCGAGTGGCCGAGGCTGGGCTCCAGGTTCAGCTCCAGCGTGCGCGCCCCGCCCTCCGCCGCCGCTTCCACGAACCCGGCGGCGGGATAGACGTTCCCGGAAGTCCCGACCGAAAGGAAGAGGTCGCAAGAGGCGAGCGCGTCGTAGATGCGCTCCATCTCGAAAGGCATCTCGCCGAACCAGACCACGTTGACGCGCAAGCGCCCCTCCTTGCCGCAGGAGGGGCAGAGGCTCTGAAGGCTCATCTCCTCGCGCCAGGGGCTGACGCCCCCGCAGGCCAGACAGCGCGCCTTCAGCAGTTCGCCGTGAAGGTGGATCAGCTTCTGCGACCCGGCCCGCTCGTGCAGGTCGTCGATGTTCTGGGTGACCAGCAGGAACTGTCCCGGCCAGCGCCGCTCCAGTTCGGCCAGGGCCAGGTGTCCGGCGTTCGGCTCCACCGCCTCATCCAGCAGGCCGCGCCGCCGTTCGTTGTAGAAGCCATGAACCTTGGCGGGATCGCGCAGGAAGGCTTCCGGGGTCGCGACCTCCTCGATGGAGACCTTGGACCAGATGCCGTCCTTGTCGCGAAAGGTCGCAAGCCCGGATTCCGCGGAGATTCCCGCGCCGGTCAGAACCACGATGGAGCCCTTGGGGTCGATCATGCCCGGAAGTCTAGCGCCGCCGTGCGCAGGAGCAAGCGTGGGCCCGCTTTACCCCATGGGAACGCTCCACTAGGCTTTTCCACGCCCCCGGCGACCCCAACGCCTCCGGCGAGCCAAAGGACCTGCCCCGCCCATGACCGATTCCACTCCTGCCGGCCCCTCTCCTTCGGATCGCCTCTACCGCATCTGCGAGGAGGGTCTTTGCATCGGCTGCGGGCTCTGCGCATCGCTGGCGCCGCCGGAAGCCCTGGAGATCGTCGCAACGCCGGAGGGCAGCCTCAGGCCCCTGGCGGGCGCGGCCCTGACCCACGAGCAGGTCGACCGCATCTACCGCCTCTGCCCCGGCACGCATCTGGAGGGACTGCCCGAAGCGCTGCGCAGCCCGGACGGCATCCTTGATCCGGTTTGGGGCGCGCTCAGCGGGACGGTGCCGCAGCTCTACGCCGCCGACCCGGAGGTGCGCTTCAAGGCGGCCACGGGCGGCGTGCTGACGGCGCTGGCGATCTTCCTGCTGGAAAGCGGGCGCGTCGCCTTCGTGGTGCAGGCCCGCCCCTCGAAGAAGCGGCCCAGCTTCGGCGAGCAGCAGATCAGCCGGACCCGCGACGAGGTGCTGGCCGGGGCCGGCTCGCGCTATGGCCCGACCGCGACCCTGATCGGCATGGAGGAAATCCTGAGCCGGGGGGAGCCCTTCGCCTTCGTCGGCACGCCCTGCGACGTGACCGGCCTGCGCAATCTGGCGCGCGAGGACCCGCGGGTGGACGAACTCTGCCGGATGATGATGGCCCCGGTCTGCGGCGGCTTCATGCAGACCCCCGCCATGGCCGAGCGGGTCGAGGAGTCCGGGATCGAATTCGAGAACCTGAAATCGATCCGCTACCGCGGCTACGGCTGTCCCGGTCCGACCCGCATGGAGGACAGGGACGGCAAGGTGGTGGAACGCAGCTATCTGGATTTCTGGGGCGAGGACGACAGCAAGTGGAGCCTGCCCTGGCGCTGCAAGATCTGCGCCGACGGCATCGGGGAGGCCGCCGACATCGCCGCCAGCGACGTCTGGCCCGGCGGCGCGCCGACGCGTGAGCAGGCGGAGAACCACGAGGCCGACCCCGGCTCCAACGCCGTCCTGATGCGCTCGGCGCGGGGGGCGGCCCTGGTGGCGGCGGCTTTGGAGGCGGGCGCGCTCGCCAGCCTTTCCGATCACGGGCCGCGCGACCTCGACCTCTGGCAGCCCCATCAGGTGAAGAAGAAGCGCGCCGTCTGGGCCCGCTACAAGGCGCTGGAGGCCGAAGGACGGCTGGTGCCGGAGACGGAGCGACTGCGCCTGGAAGAGCTGTTCGAGCAGAACCCGGCTGAGGCGAACCGGGCGGAGATCGACGGCTCCTGCCGCCGCATTCGCGAGGGAAAAGCCAGCGAACCGCGCCCCCGGCGCCAATATTAAAAAGCATTAATCCGGCGGCGCCGGGCGGTTTGCGGTAAGGTTCTTGAAAGTTCTGCGCGCGCAGGCTTGACCCAGGCGATGCTCCGAGGGGGGCGAGTCAGAGAGGATAAGAAGGCGCATGACCGACCCGAAAGCCTTTGGCGTGTTGTTCGTTTGCACGGGCAACATCTGCCGCTCGCCCAGCGCGGAGGGGATATTCCGCGCCATGGCCAAGAAGCGCGGCCTGGACCGGCTGCTGCATGTCGATTCCTGCGGCACCTATGGGTATCACGTGGGCGAACCGCCCGACGAGCGCGCCGTACAGGCCGCAGGACGGCGCGGCTACGACCTCTCCACGCTCCGGGCCCGCAAGCTGGAACTGGCGGATTTCCAGGAGTTCGACTACATCCTGGCGATGGACGGCGGGCATCTTGAGCAGCTTCGGCACTACCAGCCCGCGGACTCGCGCGCCCAGGTCCACATGATGATGGCCTTCACGCCCGGCAGCGGCACCGGTCAGGTCGCCGACCCCTACTACGGCAACGAGCGGGGCTTCGAGGCGATGCTGGACCAGTTGGAGGTCGCCTGCCTCGCCCTTCTGGATCATCTGGAAGACCGCTTGCAGCAGGACCGCCCGGCGGGTCGCGAACAGGCCTGAAACGGGGCATAGTGGCTCTGGAATGTCCGGAGCCTTTTCTCATAGGGACCGTTTGGAGGCAGCGCTCGGCGCGCGGATCCTCGAACAGCGCCCGCTGGCCGGCGGCTGCATCGCGGACGCGCGCCGCCTGACCCTGTCGGACGGGCGGGAGGTCGTCTCGAAGACCGCGCCCGGCGGCGGCCTCTCAATCGAAGGCTACATGCTGGCCTATCTCGCCCGCGAGAGCGCCCTGCCGCTGCCCGAACTGCTCCTGGCCGAAGACGACCTGCTGGTCATGACCTTCGTGCCGCACGACGGGCAGGGCGGCGAGGCGGGCGAGCGCGACGCCGCGCACCATCTGGCGCGGCTCCACGGCGTTACCGCCCCGGCCTTCGGGCTGGAGCGCGACACGCTGATCGGCGCCCTGCACCAGCCCAACCCCTGGACCGAAAGCTGGATCGACTTCTTCCGCGAGCAGCGCCTGCTGCCGACGATCCGTCTGGCGGGAGAGCGCGGCGGTCTCGCGCGGGACGACCGGGCCGCGCTGGAGCGCCTGGCCGGGCGTCTTGAAGATTTTCTGGAGGAGCCGGAAGCACCCGCCCTGCTGCACGGCGACGCCTGGTCGGGGAACATCCTGTTCGACGCCGGAAAGGTCGCGGCCTTCATCGACCCCGCGGTCTACTACGGCGATCCTGAGATCGAATTGGCCTTCGGCACGCTCTTCGGGCCGTTCGGCGAGGCCTTCTTCGAAAGCTACGGGGAACTGCGGCCGATCCGGCCGGGCTTCTTCGAAGTCAGGCGGGAACTCTACCTGACCTATCCGCTTTTGGTGCACGCAGCCCTCTTCGGCGGCGGCTATGGCGCGTCGGCGGGCCGGATCGCAAGGCGGCTGGTCTGAGGTCAGGCCGCGCGGCGGAAGAGTTCGTAGTCCGCTTCGGGACGGTAGATCGCCCCCTCCCCGCCCAGGAAGGACTGAAAGAGCGTGAACTCCCGCACTGAAAAGGGTTCGGAGCGGTAGAGCGCATGGCGCGTGATGAAGTCGTGAATTTCCGGCGCCATGCCGCTGCCGTTCTTGAAGCGCGCCAGGGTGACATGCGGCTTGAAGCGGCGCGGCTCGGGCGGCAGACCGGCGCGCACGGCGGCGGACTCCACCTTGTCGCGCAGATGGGTGAGCGAGGGGTTGGGATCGACCCCGGCCCAGATCGAGCGGGCCTTCTTGGCGTCCCCGAAACGCCCCACCGTGGCGAGGCTCAGCTCGAAGGAGGGAGCCGAGATGCCCGAGAGCGCCTCGTGCACGTCATCGGCCTGCGCGCCGTCGAGTTCGCCCAGGAACCTCAGGGTGATGTGGAAGTTCTCCGGCGGGACCCAGCGGGCGCCGGGAATGCCTGAACAGAGGTCCGCCAACTCGTCTCCGATATGCTCTGGCACCGGGACAGCAACGAAAAGCCGCATGGCGATTCCTCCCTTATCCGAGTCGTTCCGGAATCATGCCATTTCGCATCGCGCCGTGAAAGACTTGTCACCCCTCTCCGGGGCTCAAGGACAGGGGTAGGTGTGGCTCTTGTGAACCTCCTCCAGGTCCTCGATCACCTCGGGCGGCAGCGTGACCTCGGCGGCCTTCAGGGCCTGCATCAACTGCTCGTTGGAGGTGGCGCCGACGATGGAGGAGGTGACGAAGGGGCGGCTCACCACCCAGGCATGGGACATCTCCACCAGCCCGATTCCGTGCTTCTCCGCAACCTTGGCGTAGGCCGCCACCGCCGCCTCGCCCTCAGGCTTCATGTAGCGGGTGTTCTGGGGGTAGAGGGTCATGCGCGCGCCTTCCGGCCGCGCGCCGCCCAGGTACTTGCCCGACAGCGCGCCGGCGGCCAGCGGCGCATAGGCCAGCAGGCCGCAGTCCTCGCGGATCGAGACCTCCGCCATGCCCGCCTCGTAGGAGCGGTTCAGGAGGCTGTAGGGATTCTGGACCGAGACCATGCGCGGCCCCTTCCCCGCCTCGGCGAGGGAGAGGAACTTCATGGTGCCCCAGGGCGTCTCGTTGGAGAGGCCCACCGTGCGCACCTTGCCGGAGGCCACGACCTCTTCCAGGGCGGCCAGCGTCTCCTCGATCGGCGTCATGGACTCATCGGGGTTCGGCGTGAAGCCGAGCTTGCCGAAGGTGTTGGTCGAACGGTCCGGCCAGTGAAGCTGATAGAGATCGACATAGTCGGTCCGGAGCCGCTTCAGGCTCGCTTCCAGGGCCTCGACGATGTGGCGCCTGGTGAAGCGCGTCTCGCCGTTCCGGATCCAGGGGAAACCGTCCGAGGGGCCGACGATCTTGGTGGCCAGCACCACCTTGTCGCGGTTGCCGCGCGCGGCCATCCAGGAGCCGATCACCTCCTCCGACCGGCCATAGGTCTCGGCCTTGACAGGCGTCGAATACATCTCCGCCACGTCGATGAAGTTCACCCCGTGGTCGAAGGCCAGGTCCATCTGACCGTGGCCCTCGGCCTCGCTGTTCTGCTCGCCCCAGGTCATGGAGCCAAGGCAAACGGCGCTCACGTCGATGCCGGATCGGCCCAGCGGTCGATAATCCATGGTTCTGTCTTCCCCTTGTTCTTCGGATCGGATTGGCGTTCGGGTTGGCGGCAGCGCCCGCGTCGGGCTCAGCCCGCCGCGGCTTGGCGCTCCTGTTCGATGAGCGGGATCAGCGCGGGCAGCATCTGCCGCACGATCTTGCCGACCCCCTCGGCGTTGGGATGCAGTCCGTCGGACTGGTTGAGGGCGGGATCGGCCGCCACACCTTCCAGGAAGAAGGGATAGAAGGCGACCCCGTAGCGCTCCGCCAGGTCGGGATAGAGCGCATCGAAGACCGTGACGTAGTTCTGCCCCAGGCCCCGCTGGGCCTTCATGCCGGCCAGCAGCACGCGGATGTCGCGGCGCTGAAGCTCCTCCAGGATCGCGGCCAGGTTCTCCTCCGTCTTGACCGGGTCGAGCCCGCGCAGCATGTCGTTGGCGCCCAGCACCAGGACCAGGATGTCGGGCGCATCGGCGAGGGTCCAGGCAAGGCGCTCGCGCCCGCCCTTGGAGGTCTCCCCGGAGTTTCCGGCGTTGATCACCGTGACCTCGTAGCCCTCCTCCCGCAGCGCGCTTTCAAGCTGCGCGGGAAAGGCATCGCCCGGCGGCAGGCCGTAGCCGTGCACCAGCGAATCGCCATAGGCCATGATCCTGACCGGTTCGGCCAGGGCCGCGAAGGGCGGAAGCCCGGCGAGCAGCGCGGCGAAGACCGCGGCGAAAGTCGTGTTTCTGAGACGTCTCATGTCGAAAAGGATATCGGCGCTGACCTTGGCCGGATCAAGGCCAAAGGCGGCGCCTAGTTGAGACTTTCCTTGGGCAGGGTGCCGTAGAAGTCCTGACGGCGCAGCCAACCCTCGAAGCCGCCCAGGGTCGCCTGGCACCAGCCGCCGTCGCAGCGCTCCAGCTCGCCGATCACGCCGGGCTCCACCTGGGCGACCAGCGGCGCGTCCTCGCGCGGGGCGCGGCGCAGGGCCACCAGCTCCTCGCCCAGCACCCTCAGCGTGCGCCGCCCGCTCAGAAGCGAGCCATGCACCCAACCGACGGTCCCCTCCCAGTCGCGGATGCGCCGCCAGTTCTCGAACTCGTCGATCACCTCGACCGGCATGCTCTGGCGGCGGTAGACCACTTCGATGGGGTATTGGCGTCCCGGCCCGGCGCGAAGATTGATTTCCCCCGAAGCGAGCGAGACGAAACGCGGCAGCGGCAGCCCCGTGCGCCCGGGCCGCTCCACGCTGCGGTTTTCGGGCAGGACTTCCGGCTGGGCCTGCGGCTGCCCCTCCTGCTGCGCGCCAAGGGGGCCGGCGCCCCCGATAAGGAGGGCGGCGGCGAGCGCTAAGAGCGTGAAGCCTCTCAAGGCGGTCATGAGGCCGGTCCTTCTCTCCCCTTCCAGCGCGCGCACACCCTGGAAAAGCAGCGCGCGGCGACTCGGCGCGATGTTCGCCCCGGTCTCCCTCCGCTCTTACCAGACTTGCCCGCAGGGTCAAAGCTTGCGGCTCAGGCCTCCGCTTCCGCTGGACAAAACCTTGCCGGACTTGGTAATGCCTGCTGCACGAAAGTTCCACGCGCGAGACGGGGCCCGCCGGGGCGCCGGGGCGCGGCAACGCCGGCTCAAGGGGCCGGCACAAGGGAGAGCGCCAGGTCATGCCCAATTCCAAGAAGCCGCTGGTGGTCGTCACCCGCCGTCTTCCCGACGTCATCGAGACGCGGATGATGGAGCTCTTCGACGCGCGGCTCAATCTGAACGACGAACCCATGAGCCAGGCCGAACTGGTCGAGGCGGTGAAGAGCGCCGAGGTGCTGGTGCCGACCGTGACCGACCGCATCGACGCGGCGATCCTGTCCCAGGCCGGTCCGCAGCTTCGCCTGATCGCCTCCTTCGGCACCGGCGTCGATCACATCGACCTGAAGACCGCGCGCCAGCGCGGCATCACCGTCACCAACACGCCGGGCGTCCTGACCGAGGACACGGCGGACATGACCATGGCCCTGATCCTCGCCGTGCCGCGCCGCCTGACCGAGGGCGAGCGCCTGCTGCGCGAGGGCGAGTGGCGCGGCTGGAGCCCGACCCACATGCTGGGCCACCGCATCACCGGCAAGCGCCTGGGCATCATCGGCATGGGCCGCATCGGCTCGGCCGTCGCGCGCCGCGCCAAGGGCTTCGGCCTTTCGATCCACTACCACAACCGCCGCCGGGTACATCAGGACCTGGAGGAGGAGTTGGAGGCGACCTACTGGGAAAGCCTGGATCAGATGCTGGCGCGCATGGACATCATCTCGATCAACTGCCCGCACACGCCGGCCACCTACCACCTGCTCTCGGCGCGGCGGCTGAAGCTGCTGCAGTCCTCGACCTACATCGTCAACACCTCGCGCGGCGAAGTGGTGGACGAGAACGCGCTGACCCGCATGCTGGAGCGCGGCGAGATCGCCGGGGCCGGGCTCGACGTGTTCGAGCACGAGCCCGCGGTCAACCCGAAGCTCCTGAAGCTCTCGAACGTGGTGCTGCTGCCGCACATGGGCTCGGCCACCATTGAGGGCCGCAACGCCATGGGCGAGAAGGTCATCATCAACATCAAGACCTTCGTCGACGGCCACACCCCGCCCGACCGGGTTCTGGAGGCGATGTTCTAAGAGGCGATGTTCTAAAAGCCCGTCAGCTCGCGCAGACCGCTTCCTCCGGCCGGTAGTTTTCCGCTTCGATTTCCTTGATGGTCGGCTGGCTGCCGCAGAGGGGGCAGGCCGGGTCGGGCTTGGCCTTGATGACCCGGAAGCTGGTGGAGAGGGCATCGTAGAGCAGCAGGCGGCCCGAGAGGCTCTCGCCCGCGCCGGTGATCTCCTTGATAACTTCCGTCGCCTGCAGGCTGCCCATGACGCCGGGCAGGCTCGCCAGCACGCCGACGTCCGCGCAGGACTGCTTGGGATCGCGCGGCGGCTGCTCCCCGAAGAGGCAGCGGTAGCAGGGGTGGGCCTCCTCCCCGTCGTCACGCGTGTGCGCCTTGAAGGTGGAGAGCTGTCCGTCGAAGCGCATGATGGCCGCCGAGACCAGCGTCTTGCCCGCCAGATAGCAGGCGTCGTTGACCAGGTAGCGCGTGGCGAAGTTGTCCGACCCGTCGCAGACCAGATCGTAGTCGCCCAGCACCTCCATCACGTTGTCGGCCGTCAGGCGGCCCTTGTGGGCGCGGGTCTCGACCTCCGGGTTTATCTGCTTCAGGCGGGCCAGCGCGGAGTCCACCTTGTGGACTCCAACCGCCTCCGTATTGTGCAGCACCTGGCGTTGCAGGTTGGAGAGGTCGACGCTGTCGTCGTCCACCACGCCCAGGGTGCCGACCCCGGCGGCGGCCAGATAGAGCAGCAGCGGCGAGCCCAGCCCGCCAGCGCCGATCACCAGCACCTTGGCGGCCAGCAGCGCCTCCTGCCCCTCTTCGCCGATCTCCGGCAGCACGAGGTGGCGGGCGTAGCGTTCCAGCTGTTCGTCGGTCAGGTCTTCGATCATGCAAGCAGATTTAAGCGCAAGAGCGGCGGCGTTCCAGGAGAATCGGACCCTTAGCCATGCGCCCCATTAGCCATGCGCCCCGTAACAGTGGGCGATGGCGACGGAGATGCGCCGCACCTCGGCGTAGGCGCGCTCCATGGGTTGCAGGTAGTCGCTGTGCAGCCGCTCGTAGTCGGACAGGTCCAGCGGGTCGTAGCTGGCCGCTTCGTCGAAGCGCGCCGCCGTGTCCGCCGGGTGATGCTTGGGGAAGGTTTCGCGCAGGGCGCTGACCGCCGGCGGCACCTCCAGCGAGACGATCATGCCCAGCACCTGTTCGCGCGACAGGTCGTTGCGCGTCGAAAAGCGCGGCAGGCGAACCGCCAGCAGGTAGATGTGCATGATCAGCGCGATGCGGATCGCATGCAGCAGGTCGAGCCGCAGCCGCAGGTCGGAGGGGCGCTTGCCCTTCTCCAGCCCCGCCTCCTCCAGCAGGCGGTGCAGGTCGATGGAATCGAGCCTGAGACCATTGACCAGCCGCCCCACGGACTGGGCGCGGCTGTCGCCGGTGAGGATCTCCGCCAGATCGCGGAAGGAACCGCCCAGCCCGGCCTCGCCCCCGCAGTAGGCGCGCGAGGTCCAGTAGCCGCTGTCGAAGAGGTCGGCGTAGGCCGAGAGCACCTGGAGAGAGGAGCGCTTCTTGGCGGCGGCGACCAGACGCAGGATGCGCGCGAAGCGGTCGGACTTCTGCTTCATCTCGACCAGCCGTTCCAGGTCCAGACCGGCGGCGCGGGAAAAGCCCGAGACGATGTTGGCGACGAAGCCCAGTTGCTGGAGGATCGCGTTGTTCGGGATCGCGCGCATCTGCGCCGGGTCGCCCCGGTCCGCCGGGCTCGCCGTGTCGTGCTGGCGGCGCGACTTCCGCGATCCGGTGGGAAACAGCAGGTTGGTGCCGAAGGCGCCCAGCGCCTCCCGGTACTCGGGCCTGTGGAATAGCTCCTCCTGATAGGATTTGACCCGCAGGAAGAAGTCGAGGCTGAGGTCCGTGTCGTCGTAGAGCTGGTCCGCCCCGGCCTGCGGCGCGTCCAACTCGACCTCAAGCAGCCCGGCGAGGACCGCGCTCGCCAGCGTCTCGTTGCCGAAGAAGAGGAACCCGTCCCCGCCCTGGAAGGAGAACTCGTGCTTCAACGGCCGCTCCTGCTCGGCGAAGGCGGCGCGCGCGGCGGGCGAGAGGATGTAGAGCTGCCGGTCGCGCAGGGATTCCGGATGGGCCCCGCGCCCCATGGACTCGCCGTGGGTGTTGAAGATCACCAGCTCCACCTCGTCGAGCTCCGCCTCCTCCAGCAGACGCGCCAGCTTCATGTGGAGGCGTTCGATGGCGAGCGTGGCGCCGACCTGACCGATGAAGCGCCCGGCGTCGGAAAAGCCGGTCTGGATACAGAGCCGCCCGCGCCGGGCCAGGGTCTCGCGGTAGGCGGGGCTTTCCAGCAGCGCTTCGATCAGGCCCGCGCCCCGCTCCAGCGCGGCGGGCGTCTCGAACAGGGGCGAGACGTCGATGCGCTCCTCCACCCCGAAAAGGCGGGCCAGCAGGATCAGCCCCAGGATGGTCGCGGGCGATTCGCACTCGGCCACCAGGAAGCGCAGCGGCGTCGCCGAGTCCACATGCTTGATGAGCTGGGCGATCAGCGCCACCTGGCGGATCGCCGTCGCGGTTTCCAGTTCCAGCGTGCCGAAGTTGATGCTCTGCGGCTTGGTCTGCGCGACCCGCTTTTCCAGGCGCGAGAGCGCGACGCGGGAGGAGAGGTCGCCCAGCGCATCCTCCCCCAGCATGGCGCGGAGGGAGTTGTGGACCTGCGTCGCGTTGATCCTGAAATGGATATGGGCGCTGCCCAGACCCAGGGCCGTCACCTGGGCGCGCAGACGCATCAGGGCGGCGGCGGCGTCCGCGTCGGCGAGCCCCTCGATCACGCTCGTCAGCTTTGCGGATATCTCGCCCGGATCGACCAGCCGGTCCGCGCCCTCTTCGGTCAGGAGGTTGGCCGCCTCGGCGAGCGCGGCCATGCCCGATTCCCTGTCATGGGGCACCTTGGCGAAGGCCTGGCGGTCGCGCGTGCAGCGGGCCAGCGCCCGGCCCAGGCGTTCCTCCAGCGCCTGAAGCGCGGCGTCGGCGTCCTTCTCGAAGCGCTGCGCCTGACGCAGCGCGGCAAGCCCCTGGCGCAGCCGCTCAAGCTGCCCCTCCTTTTCCGTCAGCCGGAACAGGAAGGAGTCCCACCAGCGGATATCCGTGCGCCCGTCCAGGTCGTAGCCGACCCAGGAGGCGAGCGAGAAGGGCAGCGGGTCGAAGCGCGTCCAGTCCTCCGGGTAACGCTCGCGCGCCTCTTCGATCAGGATCGCGGTCAGGCGGTCGTAGGCGCGCGTCGCGTTGGCCAGCGCCTCCTGCGCCCAGGCATGCTCCAGCGGCAGGGTGATCTCCGGCTCCGGCTCGTGCTCCAGCTCCGCCAGCCGTGAGAGGGCGGCGTGCTGCGCCTCCTCCCCACCGCCCGCGAGGTCGGTGATGACGCCATGCAGACCGCGCGAAAGCCCGAAGGTGGGATGGGCGGTGAAGACGATGCCGAAGGCCGCGCGCCGCCAAAAGGCCTGGAACTCATCGAAGGGCAGCGGCGCCCCCGCCTCGTCGCGGCAGAGCGCGCGCACCTGATCCGCCATGCGCGCATCCAGGTCCTGATCGGGCGAGAACCCCAGATAGTCGTCGAGCCGCCGGGCCCGGTCGAGAAAGGCGTCGTCGGCCAGCAGCCGGGCGGTCGCGGCGAGCTGGCCGAGGCTCAGCTCGCGCTGTTCCAGACGCCGGGAAATCTCAAAGGCGCTCTGCGCCACTGGGTTGGCGTTGGGCGCGTCCTTAAGGCCCTCGCGCAGCTCCCTCAGCCGTTGAAACAGGCTGTCGCGCAACGCCAGTGTCTCTGCGTCCCTGCTCTTGGCTTCGGCCGCCTGGGCCATGGCTCTCTCCGGTTCGGGGCTGGGGCTTTACGGGGATTAGACCATGGAATGGTGCAGTGCGGCAAAACCCCTTTTGAGGGCGCGGGAGACTAGCGCTGGCTGGTCTGCCAATCGGGATTGATCCAGGGCTTCTGATTGGAGGGGGCCAGCGGCTCGCGGCCCAGGATGTGGTCGCTCGCCTTCTCCCCCACCAGGATCGAAGGCCCGTTGAGGTTGCCGTTGGTGATCTGCGGGAAGATCGAGCTGTCGGCAACGTAGAGCCCTTGCACGCCGATCACGCGGCACTGCTCGTCGACCACGGCTTCGGGGTCGTCCGCCGCGCCCATGCGGCAGGTGCCGCAGGGGTGGTAGGCGCTCTCCACCTCCTCGCGGATGAAGTGGTCGAGTTGCTCGTCGCTCTCGGCCTCGGCGCCCGGCTGTATCTCGCGCCCGGCGAAGGGCTCCATGGCGGGCTGGCCGAAGATCTCCCGCGTCATGCGGATGCAGGTCCTGAAGTCCTCCCAGTCCTGCTGCTTCGACATATAGTTGAACTGGATCTCGGGCCGCTCCTTCGGATCGCAGGAGCGCAGCCGCACCCAGCCGCGAGAGGCCGAGCGCATCGGGCCGACATGGGCCTGGAAACCATGCGCCTTGGCCGCTGCCTTGCCGTCGTAGCGGATCGCCACCGGCAGGAAGTGGTACTGGATGTCGGGGTACTTGACCCCCGCTTTGGAGCGGGCGAAGGCGGCGGACTCGAAGTGGTTGGTGGTGCCGTGACCCTTCTTGAAGAAGAGCCACTGCGCGCCGATCCAGGCCTTCGAGAAAAGGTTCAGGTGCTTGTAGAGCGTGATCGGCTGCTTGCACTCCATCTGGAGATAGAGTTCCAGGTGGTCCTGCAGGTTCTCGCCCACGCCGGGGCGGTCGGCCAGCACCTCGATCCCCTTGTCGCGCAGCTGTCCGGCCGGCCCGATGCCCGAGAGCATCAGGATCTTCGGCGAGTTGATGGAGGAGGCGGCGATGATCACCGCGCGGCGCGCCTTGACCTGCTCCACCTTGCCGCCGCGCTCAAACTCCACGCCGACCGCGCGCCTGTCCTTGAACAGAACGCGGTGCACCAGGCAGCGCGCGCGCAGTTCCAGGTTGGGGCGCTTCAGTGCGGTCTTCAGATAGGCGTTGGCCGCCGACCAACGCCGCCCCTGCCAGACCGTCATCTCCATCGGCCCGAAGCCTTCCTGCTGCTCGCCGTTGTAGTCCTGGGTGACGGGGTAGCCCGCCTCCCGGCCGGCTTCCACGAAGGCGTGGAACAGCGGATTCTTGCGCGAGCCGCGGGTGACGTGCAGCGGGCCGTCCGTGCCGCGCCATCCCTCCTGCCCGCCGTGGGAGGACTCCAGGCGCTTGAAGTAGGGCAGCACGTGGCGGTAGCCCCAGCCCTTGGCGCCCATCTCTTCCCAGGTGTCGTAGTCGCAGGCGTGGCCGCGCACGTAGACCATGCCGTTGATGGAGGAGGAGCCGCCGATCACCTTGCCGCGCGGACAGGCCAGCTTGCGCCCGCCCAGGTGCGGCTCCGGCTCCGACCAGTAACCCCAGTCGTAGGTCTTCATGTTCATGGGATAGGAAAGCGCGGCGGGCATCTGGATGAAGGGGCCCATGTCCGTGCCGCCGAACTCCAGCAGCAGCACCCGGTTCTTGGGGTCCTCGGAAAGACGGTAGGCCATGGCGCAACCGGCGGAGCCCGCGCCCACGATGATGAAATCGACCTCTTCGGCCATCTTGTCTCTCGCTTTCCCCTGAGTGCGAATGCTGGTCAGGGCCGGAAGTGAAAACCCGGCCGGAGACAATTGCAAGCCTCCGGCCGGGTTTCCTTCGATTAGAACGTGGCGCGCGTTCCCCCCGGTCAGCGGACCACCACGTTCTTGAAGCGCCAGGGCTCCGCGCGGTCGATGTCTTCGGGGAAGAGTTCCCCGCGACCGTCGATGGGAGTCCAGTCGCTATATTCGCCCACCACGGGACCGAGGTAGGGCATCTGCACTTCGAGGCAGCGGTCGAAGTCCATCTCGTCGGGCTCGACCACGCCGCGCTTGGGATTCTCGATCGCCCAGACCATGCCGCCCAGCACCGCCGAGGTGACCTGAAGGCCGGTGGCGTTCTGATAGGGCGCCAGCTTGCGGGCCTCCTCGATGGAGAGCTGAGAGCCGTACCAGTAGGCGTTGCGGTCGTGGCCGTAGAGCAGCACGCCCAACTCGTCGATGCCCTCCACGATGTCATCGTTCATCAGGTGGAAGGTCGGCTGCGGGGTTAGCGCATTGCCTTCCATCTCGTAGACCGACAGCACGGCGGCGTCGGAGGGGTGATAGGCGTAGTGGCAGGTCGGACGGTAGACCGCCTTGCCGCTCTCGTCGCGCAGCGTGAAGTAGTCGGAGATCGAGATCGCCTCGGAATGGGTGATCAGGAACCCGATGATGGAACCCGCCTTGGGCGTCCAGGTGCGCACCCGCGTCGCCGCCCCAGGCCGCTTCAGGTAGATGGCGGCCCCGCAGCCGGTCTCATGCTCCGCGCCGTCGAAGGGAAGCTCGCCCTCGAAGGTGCCCCAGCCCAGCTCGGCCGGCTGCAGGCCCTCCGAGATGAAGCCGTCGATCGACCAGGTGTTGTAGAACACGTCCTTGGGCTTGCCGCCCGCGGTCACCTGGGTGTCGCGCTCGGCGATGTGGACGCCCTTCACGCCCAGGTCGCGCGCCAGCATGCCCCAGCCCTCCTGGGTCTTGGGCGGCTCGACCGCCAGGCCCTTGTCGGCGGCGAGGTTGATGAGCGCCTGCTTGACGAAGTGGCTGACCATGCCGGGGTTCGCGCCGTGGGTGACCACCGCCGTCGGGGAGTCGGAGCCGAGCTCGTCGCGGGCCGCCAGCATGCCTTCGCGCAGCGCGTAGTTGGACCGCTCAGCGAGCGACTTCGAGGCGTCGGTGTAGCCGCCGGGCCAGGGCTCGATGCAGGTGTCGATGTAAAGCGCGCCCTTGGCCGCCGCATAGCGCAGCAGGTCGACCGAGGAGACCTCGACCGACAGGTTCACGATGAAACCGCGACCCCCGCCCAGGAGCGGGTCCAGGGTCTCCACCATGTTCTCCGGCGTGATCGCCTTCTGGATGTAGGCGACGCCCATCTCCTCGGCGACCGCCCGGCCCTCGGCTTCCGGAGCCACGACCGTGATCTGGTCGGGCGAGAGGTCGATATGGCGCAGGATCAGGGGCAGGCTGCCCTTGCCGATCGAGCCGAAGCCGATCATCACCACCGGGCCGTCGAAGGCCACGTGCTTGGTCCACTCGGTCATTGTCTCAAAACTCCCTTGTCTCTCGTAGCGTACGGAACAGTCGTTGCGTGGGGGCGTCAGGCGGCGGCCCGGCCCCAGGTGGCGAGTTTGCGTCCGGCGGGCGTCACCAATCCGGCAGCACCCTGAAGCCATCCGTCCCGAAGCTCAAGGCCCAGGAAGCGGTGACGCTCGAAGGGGCCGGGCAGCACGAGCTCCCCGGTCAGCCCCGCCTGGAAGCCGAAACGCCCGTAGTAGGGCGCATCGCCCACCAGCACCACGGCGCCGTGGCCGCGCTCGGCGGCCCGGGCGAGGCTGATGCGCATCAGCTGCGCGCCGACGCCAAGGCCCTGCAGGTCGGGGTGAACGGCCAGCGGCCCCAGGAGGAGGCCGGGACGCCGCTCCGCGCCCAGGGCGATCTCCCAGAGCACCACGGAGCCCACCAGGGCGCCGTCCTCGCGCGCGACCAGCTCCAGGCCCTCGGCGGGCGCCCGGCCCTCACGAAGCCGCTGGGAGGTCTTGCGCAGGTGGCTGCCGCCGAAGACCCGCATACGCAGGGCCTCGGCGGCGGCGGCCTCTTGCGGCCCCCGCTCGTCGATGACGATCATGGCGACCCCCGATCAGATGCAGTAGCTGCGCAGCGGCGCGAAGCCGTTGAAGGCCACCGAAGCGTAGGTGGTGGTGTAGGCGCCCGTCGCCTCGATGAAGAGCTCGTCCCCGATCTCCAGCGAAAGCGGCAGGTCGTAGGGCAGCTTCTCGTACATCACGTCGGCGGAATCGCAGGTCGGACCGGCCAGGATCACGGGCTCGCTCGGCTCCCCGTCGCGCGCGGAGCGGATCGGATAGCGGATCGCCTCGTCCATGGTCTCGGCCAGGCCGCCGAACTTGCCGATGTCGAGATAGACCCAGCGGTGCGGGTCCTGCTCGCTCTTGCGGCTGATCAGCAGCACTTCGGTGCGGATCACGCCGGCGTCGCCCACCATGCCGCGGCCCGGCTCGATGATGGTCTCGGGCAGGCGGTTGCCGAAGTGGCGGGACAGCGCCTCGCGGATCGACTGGCCGTACTGCTGGGCCAGCGGAACGGCCTTCAGGTAGCGGGCCGGGAAGCCGCCGCCCAGGTTGACCATCTTCAGGGTGACGCCGCGCGCCTCCAGACGGCGGAACAGGCCGCCGACGGTGGAGAGCGCCAGGTCCCAGGCGCCGGTGTTGCCCTGCTGGGAACCGACGTGGAAGGAGATGCCGTGCGGCACCAGGCCCAGGCGCCCGGCTTCGACCAGCAGCTCCTCGGCCATGGCGGGCTCGCAGCCGAACTTGCGCGACAGGGGCCACTCGGCGCCCTCGCCGTCGCAGAGGATGCGGCAGAAGACACGCGCGCCGGGGGCCTGACGGGCGAGCTTCTGAAGCTCGGCCAGGCTGTCGAAGGCATAGAGGTCGACGCCCAGGCGGTAGGCCTTGGCGATGTCGCTCTCGCGCTTGATGGTGTTGCCGAAGGAGACGCGGTCGGGGGTGGCACCCGCGGCCAGCGCCATCTCGATCTCCTGCACCGAAGCGGTGTCGAAGGAGGAGCCGAGCTCGGCCAGGAGGGAGAGAACCTCCGGGGCCGGGTTGGCCTTGACGGCATAGAAGATGCGGCTGTCCGGCAGGGCAGCGGAAAAGCCCTCGTAGTTGCGGCGCACCACATCGAGGTCAACAACCAGGACCGGCTCTTCGTGCGGCAGGCCCTTCAGAAAGTCACGGATACGATCCGTCATGTCACAACACTCCTCTTCACCAGAGCGACAAAGGGAATGTTTGCGTCACATGGCCGAAGTCCGTCCCGCGGCTGCCAGGGAGAGCCGGGGCTATAGATCTACGGTCTTACGGGAAAAGGATTGGGACCTCATCTCCCGCATGCCTATGGCAAACAAGTAAGAGCCTCTTCAGTGACCCCGGCGGTTGGACTCGCCGGCAGAGACCAAAAAAGCCGTCTTACGTCGTTGCTTTAAGCTGGGGGACGAAGCGCCGGCCGGTTGCCGGTCAACTCCTTCGCCTCCAATTCCCAACCACGGGCACGTGCGAGCGACGGAAGCCGCGATATATTCCTGATGGGTCTGGGTGACAAGAAAAAAATGCAGGGCGGAATCAAAAAAACCTCAAAGGCCTCAAGGGTTTCGCCGGGGGGCTTCCACAAGCAATTTTCTGTCGCATGGCGACGCGGCCCGGGGCGCTTGACCATGGCGTCATGGCCCGGCTAAGAGAAAGCGGCTTTTGTCAGGAAACGGCGAGCAACGAAGCGGAGAGAGCATGCCGAAGGTGACCTTCATTCACGACGACGGGCAGGAGGAGACGGTTGATGTCTCCGCCGGCACCAGCCTCATGATGGCCGCCACGCAGAACAGCGTGGACGGCATCGAAGCCGAGTGCGGCGGCTGCTGCATGTGCGCCACCTGTCATGTCTACGTCGAGGAGGCCTTCCTCGATAAGCTGACCCCGCCCGACGAGCTGGAGCAGGAGATGCTCGAAGAGACGGCGGCGGAAGCGAAGCCGAACTCCCGGCTTTCCTGTCAGATCCCCGTCACCGACGCCCTCGACGGCCTGGTGGTGCGCCTGCCAGAGCGCCAGGTCTAAGGCAGCGGAACGATGGCCGCCAAACCCGGACTGGTCATCGTCGGCGCCTGTCATGCGGGCGTGCAACTCGCGGTCTCGGCGCGCGAGGCGGGCTGGCAGGAGCCCATCACCCTGATCGGCGAGGAAGAGGCCCTCCCCTACCAGCGCCCGCCGCTCTCCAAGGAGTTCCTGCTCGGCAAGATGCCCGAGGAATCGCTCCCGCTGCGCGCGGAGGCTTTCTACGAAGGCCACGGCATCGACCTCCGGCTCGGCAGCCGGGCCCGCGCGATCGACCGCGCGGCGAAGCGCCTTTCGCTTGAGGACGGCACGCGTCTCGACTACGCCAAGCTGGCGCTGACCACGGGCGCGCGGGTGCGCCGTCTCTCCCTGCCGGGCGCGGAGGCCGAGGGCGTTTTCTATCTGCGCAGTCTGGCGGACTCCCAGGCGCTGGCGGCGGCGGCGGAAAGCGCCGGCAGCGTCGCCGTGGTCGGCGGCGGCTTCATCGGGCTGGAGATCGCCGCGGCCCTCGCCTCTCTCGGCAAGCAGGTGACGGTGCTGGAGGCGGCGGAGCGCCTGATGGGCCGCGCTGTCGGGCCCGAGGTGTCGGATTTTTACGCAAAGCAGCACCGGGCGCGCGGCGTCGCCGTGAAGCTCGCCTGCGCGCTGGACAGGATCGAGCTGGACGCAAAGGGCCGTGTCGCGGGGGTCGTGACCTCGGACGGCCGGATCGAGGCGGACCTGCTGGTGATCGGGGTGGGCGTGCTGCCGAACGGCGAGCTTGCCGCCGAGGCCGGCCTGGACTGTCCGAACGGCATCGCCGTGGACCGCTGCGCGCGCACCGCCGATCCCGACATCTTCGCCGCCGGCGACTGCGCGCTGCATCCCAACGCCTGGGCGGGGGGTGGCGACGGGGGCATGATCCGCCTTGAGTCGGTGCAGAACGCCGCCGATCAGGCGCGCGCGGCGGCGGCCAACCTGACCGGCGGAGAAACACCCTACGAGAGCGTCCCCTGGTTCTGGACCAACCAGTTCGATCTGAAGATGCAGATGGTGGGGCTGTCGGGCGGTCACGACCGCCGGGTGCTGCGCGGCAGCCCGGAAGAGGCCAAGTTCTCGGTCTTCTACTTCAAGGGCGAGCGGCTGCTGGCCATCGATTCCATCAATCGGCCCGCCGATCACATCGCCGGGCGCAAGCTGCTGACGGCGGACCTCTCGCCCAGCCCGGATCAGGCCGCCGATCCCGATTTCGCTCTCAAATCCCTGGTGAACAACTGACCCGGCCCGCTTCGGGTATCAGGAAGCGCTGCGGCTTTCCTTCTTGCGCGCGTCCTTGCCGGCGCCGGCGACCAGGTCGGCCGCCTGCCCGCTGGGAAGGTAACCCGGAACCGATTCGCACAGCGCCTGACGGCGCCAGCGCGGCTGCCGGTCCATGGCGCTGAAGAGCGTGGGTCTCAGTCCCATTATCGCCCCATTATTGGCACCGACCTGCCTCAGGCAGCGGCGCTGTCACCCCCAAGGCAACCGCGTTACGGCATTTCCAAGTGTGCCGTCCGGACCCCGATTTTGGCAAGGGAGAAGGGTGACCGCCCCGGGCTAACCCACCGAAAGCTGTCAAAACTCCCCCTGCCAGGGCTTTGTTTACCAGGACTTCAGGAGTTGATCGACGAGCGCCTCGGCACAGGCCTCCGCGCTCTTGTCCACCGTGTCGAGGATGATTTCGGCGTTCTCCGGGCGCTCGTACTCGGAGTCGATGCCGGTGAAGTTGGCGATCTCTCCGCGGCGCGCCTTGGCGTAGAGGCCCTTGGGGTCGCGCTGTTCGCAGACCGCGAGCGGCGTGTCCACGAAGACCTCGAAGAACTCGTCCTCCCCGAAGAGCGAGCGCGCCAACTGCCGCTCCGAGCGATAGGGCGAGATAAAGGAGACCAGAACGATCAGGCCCGCGTCGACCATCAGGCGGGAGACCTCGCCCACGCGGCGGATGTTCTCCACGCGATCGGCCTCGGTAAAGCCCAGATCGCGGTTCAGGCCGTGGCGCACGTTGTCGCCGTCCAGCAGATAGGTGTGGCGTCCCATGGAGAGCAGCCGGCGCTCCACCAGGTTCGCGATGGTCGACTTGCCCGAACCGGAAAGGCCGGTGAACCAGAGACAGCGGGCCTTCTGGTGCTTGAGGCTCGCGCGGGTCTGCTTGTCGACCGCCAGAGCCTGCCAATGGATGTTGGAGGCGCGGCGCAGCGCGAAGTCGATCATGCCCGCGCCGACCGTCTCGTTGGTCAGGCGGTCGATGAAGATGCAGGCGCCGAGGTCCGGGTTCCGCTCGTAGGGCTCGAAGACCACCTCGCGGTCGAAGGAGACATTGACCACGGCGATGCCATTCAGCGGCACCTGCTTGCCCGCGAGGTGCGCGCCGCTGTTCACATCCACCAGGTGCTTGATCTCGGTCACGGTGCCGTTGACGCTGCGGCGGCCGATCTTCACCACGTAGCTGCGGCCCGGCAGCATGGCGTGCTCGTGCATCCAGAGCAGCTT